>JAFTFD010000143.1 GCA_017449745.1 Lachnospiraceae bacterium | reverse complement strand
CCATATGTGGGTATGAATGGCGGTCTCAAGTTTGCGGAAGATCAGCCAGAGGCAGTGGATGTCCCCGCTGCACAGGGAGGGTCAAATGAGTATGCCAGATGAAAAATCGACGATATACAGCGAAAAAAATTTTTTGGTTCCCAGAACGTATATCTGCATCGATTTAAAATCGTATTACGCCTCGGTGGAATGCGTGTATCGCGGACTTGATCCGCTGAAGGCAAACCTGCTGGTGGCTGACGAATCCCGCTCCGATCAGACGATATGTTTGGCGGTCAGCCCGTCCCTGAAAACGATAGGCGTACCGGGAAGACCACGGCTCTTTGAAGCAAAGCAGGCGATCCAGAAGTATGAGCGGGAGCATCACACCAAAGTTGAATACCTGATCGCTGTGCCAAGAATGGCGGAGTACGAACGGATCTCGGCGCTCATATACTCCATCTACCTGAAGTACGTAGCACCCGAGGATGTACACGTTTACTCGATTGACGAGTGCTTTATCGATTGTACCGGTTATCTTCATATGTACAAGGAGGAAGCTGACAGGCAGGGCGTGCATCCGGCGCATGTAATGGCCATGACCATGATCCGGGATGTGCTGGCTACAACCGGCATCACAGCGACGGTCGGAATCGGTACAAACATGTACCTTGCCAAGGTGGCGATGGATATCGTGGCAAAGAAGGCTCCTGCCGATAAGGATGGCGTCCGGATCGCGGAGTTGAACGAGGATTCATACAAATTCCTGCTGTGGGATCACAAGCCGCTGACGGACTTCTGGCAGATCGGGCCGGGAAAGGCGCGGCGGCTGGAGAAGGCGTATATCTTCACTATGGGCGAGATCGCGCAGCGGTCGCAGTGGGATGAGGAGTACTTTTATAAGACCTTCGGGATTGATGCTCAGATACTGATTGACCACGCATGGGGCAAGGAACCGGTGACAATGCGGGATGTAAAGAATTACCGGTCAGAGTCCCACAGCCTCTCGAACGGTCAGGTGCTGCCAAGGCCGTATGAATATAAGGAGGCAAGGCTGGTCTTTATGGAAATGATCGATCTGCTCTGCGCGGACATGTTTTCCAAGAATCTGGTGTCCCCAGCCTTTACATGGTGGGTGTCGTACGATTATAAATCACTGGAGAAGTGTCCAAACTATGACGGACCAGTAGCCATAGATTTCTATGGACGGCTCCACCCAAAACATAACAATGGAACAGCAAAGATGAGCGGAAGAACAAATTCTGTATCGGAGGTGTCGCAGGCGCTTGTGAAGCAGTTTGATGAGAAAACAGACCATCGCCTGCTTTACCGGAGACTCGGCATTGCTGCCAACGATACGACGATCGACGATGGAATCTTTCAATTGAATCTTTTTGTAGACTATGACGCGCTGGAGAAAGAGAAGAAGATCCAGGGGGCCATGCTGAAAGTACGCCAAAAATACGGTGCAAACGCTATCGTGAAAGGCATGAACCTTCTGGAAGGCGCGACTACGATAGAACGGAACCTGCAGATAGGCGGACATAAGGCATAAGGCCAATACCTCCTGCGGTTCCTGCCACAGGAGGTATGGTGATGAATACAGCTGCAGTGATAGGCTACATGCCGATGCCTACCAATTTCAAATACCGGGATGTGTTTCTAAAGGGGCAAACCCTGCACAGCCGGTACGACGATTTCTCCATCCGGCATCCGGGGATGCCAAACAGCAAACGTGCTAAGATCTTCTCACCGTTCGACGCTCTAAAGGGCTTCAATGAGGCCGTTGCTGCAAAGGAAGTCCAGTACGTCTTCAAACGGGAGTTATGTGAGGACGATCGAAATGAGATCGACCGGAAGCTCGGTATCCTGCGGAACCTGACGTTTAACAGCTGTATGGCGCGGGCAAATAACGTGATCATCTCGGTGACATATTATGTGCCCTGCGTTGATAAGAATAATTTTGCTTTCGGCTACCGGGGACAGTATAAGACCGTGACCGGTACCTGCTGGGGAGTCGATCCTGATATAACCCGCAGCGTCCGGGTCGGATCACAGACGATCTCCTTTGACGACATCGCCGAGATCACGGCCACAGACGAACGGGTATTCCACAGGAACGAGTGGGATTAAACTACATACTTTTGTACAACCTTGGCGATGCGCACGAGATCATCATGCAGCGTCGCCTTTTTGATGCCAAGTGCCTCTGAGATCTCCATGAATTCATACCCCTGCATCCAGAGGTTGTAGATGGCGAGATTCATAGCCCGCTGGCCTTTTTTCTTCTTGGCAGTATCCATTTCCGCCAGTTCGGCCCGGATCATGGAACGCGTCTCGTCTTCGAAGAATTCAGCCTCCGTATCATCCGGTGCCGGAAGCTCGACTTCTTTCTCTTCCGACTCATCGTCCGAATAGGTCAGGGCTTCAAGCGACAGAGGTCTTGCCGGGAAGAACTTCTCGTGCTCTTCAAGCGTACAGATGGCACAGTTGTGCGCACCATCTGCAGGGCACATGATAAGCTTGCCGGTTTTCGGACTCCTGATCCTGCAGCGACTTTCGCGGATGTTCTTGTTTACCTCGGTCTTGTCCGGTTGCTCCAGCTTTGCACTGAGTTTTTCCTCGGCGAGTTCCATATAGCAGAGGAACTTTACCGGGCCGCCGAAAGAATGCATCGTGATGAACATTGGATCAAGATGGAGATCTTTTGCAGTATCACCTTCCAGTCTCATTGCGGTGTAGCGGTATCCTGCTGGCGGGGTGGAGAAGTCGATCTTTCCGTCCGTTGTCAGGTTGTGCTCGAAGAGAGCGTTGTTGCCGCCGTAGTAGTTGCTGTTACATTTGTACTTTGCCATTGTGATTTCCTCCTTGGCTCGTTTGAGAGCCGGAGGAAATCGCTTTTTTTGTCATTGTCTTCACGGTTTGACCGTACATCTGGATTCCTCCGACTCAGTACGGCCAGCTCGCCTCAGTGAAGCTGACTCTTTTTTTCTTGTCTCCATCACAGAACGTTAGAGGCAACCTCCACGTGCACTGGAAGTCCGTTCCATGATGGCGGTCAGGATAATTGGTTCCCGCTGTACCTGGTTTGGCACAGAAGGGCAGAAATTCCCCTGCCATCCTAAATATACATTCCGCTCAAATTTCTATAAAATTGAGACGTCCAAATTTTGGTGGAAAATGTGTATAAAAATCCAAAAAACATTGAAACGTTCATTTTTTGGTGGTATAATTAGCTGTGTATACCCAAAAGGAGGTCTACGCATGGGAAAGAGGCTCTTTCATGAGGTCTACGCCTCTCAAGATAGAACTGATGCGCTCGCCCTCCCGGAGATGATGGTTGTGAGTGAAAAGGACGACAAGGACACTGTCGCTTCCACATATCACACCGTCCATAAGTCCTACTTCTCTAAAGAGAAACCTGTCTGCCCTTACTGCCGGAAGCAGCACACGACGGAAACAAAAATCCGTCCCCGGAAGTTTAAGGATATCCTCCCCTCCGAGAACGGCGAACGAAATGTAATTGATTTGGTCTTTCATCAGCGATATTTTCGCTGCGATGATTGCAATCGGATCTTTCGTGAAGAAATCGACTTTGCAGAAGAAAGCTGCCGATACACAAACCGGTTATCCGATCTTCTGGCTGAGGGAACGTTAACGCAAACCTATGAGAAGGTGTGCAAAGAATATGGCGTACCCGCATCAAAGACTTCTGTTGGTATTATTATGCGCCGACGTCTTCAGATGAAGTACGATCAGCTCGCTCCACTGGAGACTCCTAACTCATTGGTTATTTTTGTGGCATATTATTACAGCAGCGCTGCCTATCCTGTTGTGCTCGGACTGTACGGGGATAAGGTCAGACTGATTGATGTGTTGAGCGAATCCAGTGAAACGGCTTATGCGGTCTTCTTTGCTGGATTGGATAAAAACAAGGTGAAGCAGGTGTTCGTCGATCCAGACGAGCAGCTTAACAGTGCAGTGCATACTGCCTTTCCTGACGCGCAAATCATGATGACTGAAGAGTGCGTCCAGCGGCATGTACGCGAGGCACTTAAGGATGTAGTGAAGAAAGAACGTTCACGCTGTTTTGTCTATCAGCGCTACCATACGCTCTGCAAACCGGAAAGCTACCTATCTCGATATGAGCAGCGACAGGTTTCGAACACCTTAAAACGGCGGCATAGGCTTGCGGCAGCATATAATGCGTATCAGGAACTTTTACAAAGCATGGAATCTGGCTGGAATGTCCGGCGCATTATCGGATGGGTAGATGATCTTCCCGACTATTTATCGGACTATGCTGATGAGAATGAGCAGCTGGAGGCTCTTTGGGAATTTGACATCGTGAAGACAATTCTTCAACTGTATGAGCCGCAGATCAATGCGTACCTCGCGTTGAAGGATAAACCACCTGCAGCAATGGCATCTGCAATCATGAGTATTTTGGATTCACTGGAGGAAATGCCATTCTGTATCTACGATGTGTTGCATGCGAGAATTCTTCTGAACGTAGAGCAGGATTGCATTCTCAAGGATGGAGTAATATATCGGGTCGGCGTACCGGTCGACCGGCTCACCAGAAAGATGCACGACATAACTGAACAGATCAAAAAGAAAAAGGAGATTGAACGCGATGGATACGAACCAGAAAATTAGTCGGGTTGGTATGAATCACGAGGAGAAAGCGAACCTTATCTGGAATGTGGCTAACAGTCTGTTTGGTGCTTATAAACCTCATGAGTATGGTCTCGTTATTCTACCGATGGTTGTAATCAAAAGATTCCATGACTGTTTACTCCCTACACATGAGAAAGTGGTTGAAACATTCAAAAGCATTCAGGGGCTGGCTGTGAAAGACGCGTTTCTGCGGAAGGCGTCCGGCTATCGTTTCTACAACACCAGTGAGTACACCTTCGAGAAGTTGAAGGCCGATCCGGAGAACATTAAGGTGAACTTTGAGGCTTACCTGAATGGCTTCTCCGACAACGTGATGGACATCCTTGCGCGGATGGATTTCTTCACGCAGCTGGAGCGCATGTCCAATGCAGGTCTGCTCTATCAGGTTATAAGCGATTTCTGCACAGAGAAAGCCGACATGAATCCGGAAAAAATCTCTGCTGTAGACATGGGCTATATTTTTGAAAACCTTGTCCAGCGCTTCTCCGAGTCATATGACGAGGAAGCCGGAGCCCACTTCACCAGTCGCGATATCATCTATCTGATGTGCGACCTGTTGACTGATCGTAGGGGTATGGCGGAGGAAGGCCGGATCTACACGGCTTATGATATGGCAATGGGTACGAGCCAGATGCTTACTTGTATGGAAGAGCGGCTTTCCGCTCTGGACAAGGCTGCCAATCTGATCTGCTATGGTCAGGAGATCAATCCCTTCACCTTCGGCATTGCCAAGGCAGATATGCTGATCCGTGGTGGCGATCCGGATAACATGCAGTTCGGCGACACCCTCAGTGATGATAAATTTAAGGATATGACCTTCGACTTCGTCATCTCCAATCCACCCTTTGGCATTGACTGGAAGCGCGAGGCGGCAAAGGTTGAGGCGGAGCACAAGCTCGGCAATGGTGGACGTTTTGCACCAGGATTGCCGCAAAAAAGCGATGGACAGATGCTGTTCCTTATGAATGGCATTGCCAAGTTGAAAGATACCGGACGCATGGCGATCATCCAGAACGGTTCTAGTTTGTTTACCGGAGATGCCGGTTCCGGGCCGAGTGAGATTCGCCGCTATATCATCGAAAATGACTGGCTGGATGCGATTGTACAGTTGCCGAATGACAGCTTTTATAACACCGGTATTGCAACCTATGTCTGGCTCGTGACGAAGGAAAAGCCAGTGGGCCACAGAGAGTATGTGCAGCTCATTGATGCGAGTAAATGCTTTGTACCTCGACGCAAACCTATCGGTAATAAGCGTGTTGATATTACAAAGGATGCGCGGGATCTAATCGTGAAGGCGTATGGGGAATACTGCGATGGTGCATTCGAAGCGACAACAGAAGATGGACAGCATAAGCTGGTAGTTAAATCGAAGGTGCTTCCTGCTCTTAGCCTCGGTTATAACAAAATCACTGTCGAGTCTCCACTCCTTGATCCGGATGGGAAAGCGATTCTGAAGAAGGGAAAACCGCAGCCGGATACGTCAAAACGAGATACAGAAAATGTCCCACTGGATGAGGATATGGATGAGTACTTTAATCGTGAAGTTCTACCGTTCAGTACGAATGCGTGGATTGACCACAGCAAAGATAAGGTGGGCTATGAAATTCCGTTTACTCGAACTTTTTATGAATATCAATCTTTGGAGCCTGCGATTGAAATAGCAGCCAGGATTGAAGAACATGAAAAGGTACTGATGGAGAAACTTCGAGCGTTATTCGGGAATGGCGGTGTAGAAAATGAATGATATTTTCTATGAAAAAACAAAGCACACTAATGAGAAGTGGCTAGGGGATATTCCTGAATCTTGGAGTGCCGTTCGCCTAAAAAACATATTTTCAATAAAGAAGAACATTGCGGGTGAAGAAGGACACACTGTCCTTTCTGTCACCCAGAGAGGGATTCGTCCGAAAGTAATGACCGATAAAGGACAGTTTGCCCAAGATTATTCAAAGTATCAGCTTGTTGAACGGGGCGACTTTGTCATGAATCATATGGACTTGCTTACCGGTTGGGTTGACATTTCAGCCTATGACGGCGTAACAAGTCCTGATTATCGAGTTTTTGTTAATTCGAATCCCGCTAAATTTGAAT
>JAFTFD010000142.1 GCA_017449745.1 Lachnospiraceae bacterium | reverse complement strand
TTTTCGGATATCACGTACCGGAAATTGTGGCATACAGGCCTCTGCCAGAAAGATATAAGGAGAAAAGATATGAGCAAAAAAAATAACGGTTCACATGGCGGGATCGGATTTACAGGCTTACTGACAATTGCGTTCATTGTACTGAAGCTGACCGGCGTAATCGAATGGTCATGGTTGTGGGTGCTATCGCCGTTGTGGATCGGCGCTTTGGCCGCAGTGATTCTTGTGATTATATTCGCATGGCTGTTGAAATGAGGCATTTACGGAAAGGGAGCAGGCAATGAGATTGATTGATGCGGATGCGCTAATCGAAGAAATAGCAAGAATACCAGATTTACGGACACTTAGCACCAAAACCATAGGTAAAGCTATCAACAAAATGGCAACCATCGAGCCAGAACCGCAGTGGATTCCATGCAGTGAGCAGTTGCCGGAAGAAGAGTACGTGCTTATAAGTAAAAAACCGACAAAAATATCTGGCAATAAGTGGTGTGTGACCATAGCTATAAGAATGGCAGACCCAAGAAGCAGGAAAGTTAATTGGAGAGATATTGGGTTTGGCGTGATACCAGATGACAACGTGCTTGCATGGATGCCATTACCAGAACCTTGGAAAGGAGCAGACAATGAGACTGATTAATGCTGAAGGAATAAGGGTTAAACCGGAGTTCATGCATAATGTCTGTGGGATGGCGATGATTCGGGTCGAGGACATTGTCAGAATCCTCAACGAACAACCAACCATCGTGCAGGAACCACATTGGATTCCATGCAGTGAGAGGTTGCCAGAAGAAGACGGCTTGTATCTTGTCACTACAAGCAAAGGACAGGTTCAAGTCCATGTGTTTAGTCATAATGGAAATTCGGAAGAATACTGGATGAGATGCAACAAGGCGTGGATACCACTACCAGAACCATATCAGGAAGGAGCAGACGAATGAGCTATACAATCAGACGATGGATGTCATCAGGTGACATACTCTTTGATGATTCCGCAAAAGCAAAAACAGCCGATGAAGCAATTCAGGAAGCAAAGCGTCTGGCAGGGATATGCCGAAGCATAATCAATGACGATATCAAGCAGAAGATCAAAGAGATGAAAGAGGGAGAAAAGATAATCATCAAACGAAGGGCGTTGAAATTCACAATGCATATAAAACGCTTGAAAAGATAGAAAGGATCAGGAATATGGAAGGAATCAAATATAAAGACATTGACGAGCTGATAGAGCGGGTTATAAAAGTCAAAGTTGAAATCGAACTGAATATCGAACCGGATAAACAGCAGCTGATAATAAGGCCGTGGAGGCCGTTTGAATATAGCTGCCCTTACAGAACCAGAGAAACATCATGCTAAGAGCAATGGTTATGCTGACATTTAATATCTTCACAATGTGCGTCGCATTCTTCGCTGGCGCGCTATGGGAGAATGAACGAGGAAAGTAACATGAAACACATGACGATTGCACTGTCATGCTATGGTATCAACATCACCTATAAATGCTTCAAGGGTCCGGGATACGGCAAAGGATGTCCGGATCGGGATAATGGCGAACATTGCATGAAGTGCAAATTCACAAAAGCAGAGATGTCGGGATATGATGCGACACGTCTGCTTGAATCATTTGGCAGCAAGATAAGGGAGGACAGAAGCTGATGAAGTTCGAGAAGGTATCGTTCAGAGAATTCAAGAAACATACAAACTCATACATGCACTGCGGAGCTGACGAATACGATGATATCGAAATGCCAAAGAGAAGCACGGTCGGATCCGCGGGATATGATATAGCGTCTCCCGTGAACATCACAATTCCGGGAGGATGTGATCGGGTAATCCCGACAGGGTTGAAAGTGCAGATCGATGAAGGCTGGGCGATGTTCCTGTATATCCGATCCAGTATAGCTATCAAGAAGGGGCTGGTACTGCAGACGGGCGTATCCGTGATCGACAGTGATTATTACAACAGTGAAGATAACGAAGGGCATATTCTTATCGGTGTACGGAATACATCTACGCGACCGATCCTGATCACGGCCGGCGAAAGAATAGTACAGGGCGTATTTACGATCTATGGCAAGACAGAAGACGATGACGCAACGGGGCAGCGGTCAGGAGGCATCGGCAGCACATCATGAAGAAACCAAAGAAACCAAACAACGACAGAAAGCAGCTGTGTAAGAAGTGCAAATACCATGGGACGGTAAGCGTGTTCCAGAAGGGGCCGTACGAACCGGAAGCAGGGATATGCTGTGATTACATTGGAGTCACAGGTCATCCAAGAATCCTGATCTGCGACGATCCGGATTACTGCACAGTATATAAGCCTGGCAAACCATTGAAACGCAAAGAGCAATATCCCAAAGTGATGAAGAACTTCTGAAGAGAGAAATAGCGATGCCGAACGAACGGACAAAGATATCACGAAGAAATAAATACTACTTGCCGGAACATCGAAGGGCAGAGCTGATTCACTACTGCAGGCAGTACGATGACTGGAAGAAGGAACTGAGAAGGCTGCAAGAAGACAGAGCCGGCACACGAGCGGTGGATTACAAGCGGACGCGGGGCAGCGGTGCGAACAATCCGACAGAAGCTGCAGCGTTTGCAATCAACAGGATCCGGCGCAGGATCGAGATGGTAGATGAAGCTGCGCGGGAGACGGATCCGGATCTGGCAAAGTATATAATCATGAGCGTGGCCAAGCGTGTGACATTTCAGACACTGCGCAGCAAACACGATATTCCGGTCAGTAAGAACACATTCACCAGACTGAGACACGAGTTCTTCTGGAGGTTGGATAAGAAAAAAGAATAACATAAAAAGTCTGGGATTCGAAGGACAGAATCTCATGATAATATGATATCGGCAAAAAGCGTCGGGAGCGATCCCGGCGCTTTCGTTATATCTGGAAAGCGGTGACGAGAATGAACATTCAGTACACAGAGGAACAGCTGCAGACAGGTAAGCAGATCCGGCAGATGGCAGAGACGTCACCGTATAAGTACAAGGCGTTCTATAAAACGCCGGAGTGGGAACGGAAGCGGCGAGAGATCCTGAAGCGCGATCACAATGCGTGTCAGGAATGCAAGCGCAAGGGCAAGTACAGGAAGGCCGACACGGTCCATCACAAGAAGCACCTGAAGGACTGGCCGGAGCTGGCACTGACGGACAGCAATCTCGAATCTCTTTGCAGAGATTGTCATGAAGAAATTCATCCGGAACGTCACAAAAGAAAAAAAGATTTCTGGACGCCGGAGCGCTGGTAATCCCCCGGGTCAAAAGTTTGAAAAGCGGACGGCCCTCCCCGACCGATGTCCACCCTATCCTAGCGAGTTTTTGGATTTTCACGCGGATTCAGGCGCGCACGCGCGCGACCTAATGGAAAGGATTCACATAAAAATGGCAACCAAGAAGCGTTCAACAGTCCGAAAAGAGGTCAAAAAAACCCTGTTAGAGCAGTTGAAAAACAAGGGTGCGGACGTCGCTTTGTTCATGGATCAGATCGAAGATTACATGGCCATGTGGGATCTGAAGGAGCAGCTGATCGAGGACATCCGGAAGTACGGGATCAGGACGCCAGACGGCAAGGACAACACCTCCGCGAAACAGCTGCCAATCGTGAACCGGCAGATGCTGGCGCTTTTGAAAATACTGAGGATTGACACAGAAGGCGTGATCAATGGCGATGAGGACGAGCTATGAACCAAACATCGATGAATGGATCTACCTGATCACGGGAAACCACATCGAGCACTGCCGGGAGCAGGAGCTGGCAATACAGAACAACATCATACCGGTACTGGAGCGCAAGGATGTCTATGTTGACGCCGAGCGGATCCGGAAGGGACTGAGTCTTCAGAAGTATTTTCCTTTTGACCTTCTCCCATGGGAGAAATATCAGTTCGCAATCATGTTCGGCGTGTTCTTAAGACAGCCGGACGCGCCAAGGGATGACATCTACTTCCATGTGATCCGGGACATCATCGGCCGCGGTGCCGGCAAGAATGGATTCATCGACTTCTGTGCTCTGTACATGATCAGTCCGTATCACGGGATCAGGGGATACAACGTGGATCTGATCGCAAACGGAGAGGAGCAGGCCGGCACATCGATCAAAGATGTGAGTGCGCTTGTAACAGATCCGGAGATCCCGGCACATAAGAAGGTGCTGGCTGCGAACTTCAAAGGAATGTCCGAGAAGGTGATCGGCAAGAAGATGAACGCAGAGTTCCGCCTGAACACGACGTCCACAAAGAATAAGGATTCGAAGCGGACCGGCTGCGTCATCTATGACGAGAAGCATCAATATGTCGATACCCGCAACATGAACACGCTGAAATCCGGCACAGGTAAGATGCCGTGGTGGCGGGAGATCACGATCACGACAGACGGCCACGTCCGGGGCGGCGTCCTGGACGATGAAAAGGCACAGAATGAAGTGATTCTGGCCGAATACAATCCGAAGAACCGAACATTCGTGAACTGGTTCCGGATCGAGAAAGAAGAAGAGTGGAATCAGATGGATAAGCTGGTCAAAGCAAATCCTTCACTCGCGGATCCGTCGTTCTGGTCACTTCGGTCAACGATCGAGCAGGAGATCGAGGATATGCCGTTCAAACCGGAATACTATCCGGAGTACCTTGCAAAGAGATGTAATTTCCCGATCAGCGATCCGCAGTCAGCTGTCGCAGAGTGGTCAGATATCACAGCCTGCACACGGCAGCGGGACTTCGAACCACTGCAGGGGATGCCGTGCGTCGGAGGCGTCGACTACACAAAGACGAACGATTTCTGCGGATGCTACCTGTTATTCAGGAAAAACGGAAAGATAACCGGCTTCCATCACACATTCATCTGTAAGAAATCGAAGGATCTGCCGAACATCCACGCGCCGATCGACAAGTGGGCCAAGGGAGGAATCTGCACGATCGTCAATGATGTGGAGATCCCGCCGGATCTGCCGGCGAAGTGGTTCGCGGATTACGCCATGAAGTACCAGATCATGATGATCGGCATCGACTCCTATCGATTCACATGGTTGAACGCATCCTTCCGGAAGATCGGATTCGATGCTTACGACAAAGAAAACAAAAGAGTAACACTGGTCCGGCCTTCGGATATCGCGAAGACCAGCGCGCTGATCAATTCAGCATTTCTAAATCAGACGATCAGCGGATGGGACCGGATGCTCTGCTGGTATACCAACAACACCAAGAAAATTATTGATTCGAAGGGCAACACATCCTACGGAAAGATCGAGCCGAAGCTTCGAAAGACCGATGGATTCATGGCATTCGTGAACGCGATGTGCTGCCTGGAAAGTCTCCCGGAGAGTGGAGACATGCCGGACATCGATATGTCCGTCGTAACATTTTGAGGATTGAGCAATGTCAGTATTCAAAGACTTCTGGAATTACATACAGAACAAGATGACCGGAACCAATGAGGTCCGGATCACGTCGGAAGAACTGGCGAATCTTGTAGATAGCGAGAAGCTGGGTGAATTGAGGCTTTATGAATTTGCCCTGCATTCCGGTATCAACATCATCGCGAATGCGCTGTCTGCCTGTGAGATCAGGACGTTCGTGAACTGGAAGGAAGAGCACGGAGAAGAATACTATCTCTGGAATTATTCCCCGCACACGAACTACAACGCGAACGAATTCATGCAGAGGATCGTCTGGAACCTGATCTATAGGAACGAGTGTCTGGTCATCGAGACACCGAAGGGCGAACTGATGGTCGCTGACTCATATCAGCGCGAAAAATATGCATTGTATCCGGACACTTTCCGGAACGTGACAGTGTGTGCTGCGGATGATGATGGGATCATCCATCCATACACGTTTAACAAGACTTTCAGGATGGACGAGGTCTTGTTTTACAAGTTGTCGAGCCGAAATATCACGGAGCTTCTGCAGTACGTGATGGAGGGATACAACCAGCTGCTCACGACAGCTGTCGATAAGCTCCACAAGTCCGGCGGTGAAAGAGGCGTCCTGACGATCGACGGAAACGCTGCCACGACTCAGAACTACGGCATGAAGGAAGATGGCACGCCGAGGACGTTTAATGATGTGTTCGCGGAGATGATGAATAAGCGCTTCGCCACGTATTTCAAGAGTCAGAACGCTGTCATGCCGCTGTGGAAGGGATTCGATTATCAGATCAAAGGCGGCGAGGCGTCCAAGAAATCAACGTCCGAAGTGAAAGACGTCACAGATCTGACGGAGGAAATCTATACACGCGTGGCCAATGCGCTGCAGATCCCGCCGCAGCTTCTCCTCGGAACGGCTGCAGATGTTGGCCAGCTGACGAGGAACCTGATTACCTTCGGGATCCGGCCGATCGCCGACATGATCGAGACGGAGAACAACCGAAAGAGAAACGGAAAGAACGTCCTGAAAGGAACATACCAGATCATAGACACGACCAGGATCCAGTACACAGACATCTTCGATGCGGCCCAGGGCATTTACAACCTTCTGGGAACCGGAACACTGTCGATCGACGAGATCAGGGAATTGGTAGGGCTGCCGGCACTCCGCACGGAGCGCAGTTCGGCATACATGATCAGCAAGAACTTCATGGATATGGATGAACTGGAAGGTGATCCGGCCCCGGCAAGCGCAGGCGGGAAGGATCCGCCGATTAATACTGAATAACAGAACCGGAACAGGAACCGGTGAAAATACGGAAGAAAGGAGGGGAAACGTATGAAAAACGGAATGAAATACAGCTTCCGACAGGAAGTAAATGCATCCGGCGGAAACGTACATAAGCTGTACGTCTACGATTCAATCCGCGCACGGGGTGACTTCGACTGGCGTGAATGGGAGTATGAGGAGTCTGAAACCTCCGCGAAATACTTCCGCGACAGACTCGACGAGATCCCGGACGGTGAGACGATCGAGCTGCATGTCAATTCTGCAGGCGGAGAGGTTGGCGAAGGCGTCACCATCTTCAATTTGCTGAAGCAGAAGAGAGACGCAGGCAGCACCATCATCGGATACGTTGATGGCATGGCCTACTCCGTAGCAATGGACATCATCATGGCAGCGACAGAGATCCACATGGGCCTCGGCACCACGATGTTCCTGCACAATCCGTGGATGTATGCATCCGGCAACGCGGAACAGCTTCGCAATTACGCAGACCAGCTCGACGCGCTGGCACTCGCGTCTCAGCAGCTGTACCTTGCAAGGTCCGGCGGGAAGATCGAACAGGAAGAACTGGCCGATCTCATGAACCGCGAGACGATGCTCGACCCGGAAAGCTGTCTGAAGTACGGATTCTGTGACATGATCGATGATTTCAAGGCAACAGGCATCGATGACGATCCTGATGATGATCCGGACGATGACGATCTGATCAATCAGAAAGTCCAGAAACGGTTCGAACAGGAACTGAAAGAGATGCTGGCCCGCCAGCAGGAAATCAACAAGATGTTGCTGGAGATCAAAGTCGGCGTACAGCCGAAAATGGACAAAACCACAAAACCGACCATGAGCGAAACATTCGCCCAGGCACTCAGAAAAATGGAGGTAAGAAAATGAGAAACAAAGATCTCATCAAACAGGAAAACATCAACCTGATGCAGGCGCTTTCCGACGCTCTGCAGAAAAATGACGTCGATGCAGCTGCAGAGGCAATGCAGAACCTGCAGGATCATGTGTGCAACGTGATCGAGACAGAGTTCGAGCAGTACAAGGATATCACTGATATGTCTGTGCTGCAGTCCCGCGGACTCAGAGTCCTGACATCCGATGAAACCGAGTGGTATCAGAAATTCATCAACGCTGTAAAGAGCGGCGCGAAGCAGGAGATCACCAATCTCACAGGCGCTATGCCGCCGACCATCATCGACCGCGTGATCGAAGACATGAAGAAGGAGCACCCGCTTCTGTCTGCAATCGAGATCCAGAATGCGGGCGGTGCAAAGAAGCTGATTCTGAACGGAACACAGATGGCATCCAAGCTCGGAAGCTGGGGCGCGATCGGATCTGCAATCACACAGCAGCTGACTGGCGCGCTCAAACTGATCGACATTACAGATGCGAAATACACCGCATACTTCCTGATCCCAAAGGATTTCGTGAAGTTCAATTTCGGATACGCGCCGATGTGGGTCGACAACTACATCCGACTGATCCTGTCAGAGTCCTGTGCATTCGGCCTTGAGAGAACAATCGTCCTGGGCGATGGTGACGGACAGTTCACAGGTCTGGCATTCGATTTGTCTCAGCAGACACAGGGAAAATATTCCGAGAAGACAGCGGTCACTCTGAGTGACTGGGATGAATATGCGAACCTGATCGCAGACAATCTTCTGGTCGATGGAAACGGAGACTATCGCAACTTCTCAGAAGTGCTCATGGTAGTCAACCCGAAAGATTTCGTGAAGAAGATCGGACCGACCATGCGTGCGATCACACCGGCAGGAATCCTGAATAAGATCGACAACGAATACCCGACAAATGTTGTTACATCTGTTTTCGTAACAGAGGGCACCGCGAAGATCGGTATCGCAAAGAATTACTTCGCAGCGATCAATGGAGGAACATCCGGCATCATCGAGTATTCCGACGAAGCACAGTTCCTTGACGACGTCCGCGTATACACCACGAGAATGTATGGAGCAGGCCGTCCGGTGGACAACACATCCTTCATCAACGTCAACATTGCGAACCTTGAAAGATACGCATATCCGGTAAAGGTCCGCGGCACAGTGAAGACCAAAGAACAGGCATGATCGAAGAGGTGGCGTGAATGATAACAGAAGCGATCTATAATATGCTGCTGCGTGCCCTGCACGTCACCTATACGCCGGACGAGGATACCGCAGAGCGGATCCGGACAGAAGGCGCTGCCGGCATAGCGCTGATCCAGAAATACTGCGACCCGGAGGCAGACTGCTCTCCGGGGACGCGGTGCGGACAGCTCCTGTGTGAGTATGTTCTGAGATCAGAGGCCGGTGCGGCGGAAACATTCCTGCAGGACTTCACCCAGGACATCGTCGAGATCAAGAACGAGTCGGATATCAAAGCGTATGCGGAGGCACAGGGATATGCTTAAGCCGCAGAAGAAAAAGTTCCAGACATATACAGACGGATGGGGAACATCATGGAAGGTATCGGATCGGCGCCTGACGGAGATCAGGCAGCCGACGATCCACTATGACGAATACTCTGTCGGAATGTACCGGTACTGGGAGGCATATGTCGCCGGTGTTCAGATCAAGAAGGCGATTCTTGTTCCTCTGGAAACGAAAATCATGGAGGGTGACATCTTCGTAGACAGCTCCGGCGAACAGTACGAAGTGAAGCAGGTCGACAGGCGCGATACGCGGCCTGTATCACTGCTTGTATCCCTCGCCAGTGCGACGATCGGACACAGGAGCAGGAACAATGGCGGGAATTAAGGTCAGGTCTGGTGCGGAACTGCAGAACGAAATCCAGAACTGTCTGGCTGAAGCAAATGGCAGAACTTTCGATGCGTTGAAGGCAGCGGTCGATAAAACGGCGAAACAGACTGTCGAGCAAACAAAACAAAAGTCACCTGCCAGAACTGGCGTATATCAGAAAAACTGGGCGGCCAAGGCAGACGAGGCTAGTGAGTCGAGGGGAATATACGGAAAAACCGTATACAACAAGAAAAAACCGCAGCTAACACATCTACTTCAGTATGGCCATGAGGTCACAGGATATCTGGCAGGGAAAGGTCGGAACAAGACACGCGCATTTGATCATATCCAGTCAGATGACGTGACGGAGCAGATGCTGACGAAAAACCTTGAAGAGGAGTTGGACAAAGGATGACGAGAGCAGAAATAGCAGCAGAGCTGGACAAACTCGGGATCTATTACGATCCGGATCATCCGGACCATGTATCCAGAGAGAAACTCGACACACTGGAGCCTCCGTTCATGGAGTGGGGCACACAGGAAAACACGTATCGCGCCGACGGTATCGATTATCTGAGCTGGAAGACGCTGATCATCCGTATCTACAGCGACACGAATGAGGACGTGGAGATCATCACACCATCTGGCCGGACGGTCGACGAATCATTGAGGGAATCATTCGAAAAATTCACGAAGCAGCAATATTACAATGACGAATTGTCTCTTTATGAGACGAACTATACCACGGAGGTATAACGATGAATAAATATCATTACGACGTCAAGAACTGCCACTACATTCCGGGCGTTCAGAATAACGACGGAACCGTGACGTTCGACAAGACAAAAGCACGACAGGAGCCGGGTATCCGTTCTATCGAATTTGCTCCGCAGGGAGATGTTCAGAAGATTCGTGCGGACGGTATCGATTATATCGTCGTACCTTCCAACGAAGGTTATGAACTGACCGCGAACTTCGTACAGTTGTCTGATCAGTTCAGACAGGATCTGCTGGCCGAAGTCAAAGACGAGACGAGCGGCATCCAGTACGAAGACGCTGACGCAGAATTCGCTCCGTTCGCACTGATGGGAGAGTTTAAAGGTGATGAAGAAAACATTCGCTGGATCTTCTACAACGTCAAGGCAACACGTCCGAGCCAGTCCGGTGACAACAAGGAAACGATGAAGCAGCCGGACGAGGAGTCCATCACCATGACCGCTTCACCGCTTCCGGTCACGATTGGCGGCGAAGATAAGAACATCGTCAGAGGTGGCGTTAAAAAATCAGACAATGCAACCACATGGAACAACTGGTTTACGGATGTGCAGCTTCCGGGCGGCACACAGGCAGCGCAGCTTCCGGGCGGCACACAGGCAGCGGGCTGATAAGAGGGAGATCTTATGGAAAAGATCATCACAATCGAAGAGGGCAGAAGCTATAATTTCAAGGCTTCTGCCTTTACACCTATTCAGTACAACAAACTATTTCCGGGGCGTGACTTCCTGCGTGATATAGAAATGCTCTACCAGACGCAGAAAGATCTGGAAGGTGAAAACACGCTTTCAATGGAAGTGTATGAAGCGTTCGTTCGGGTGGTATACACCTTCGCGTATCAGGGTTTGGCTCCGACGCCGAGACAGACATCGGAGCAGAAGGAGTTCCGGGAGAACTATCCGGATCCCTGGGAATGGATCGACACATTCCAGACCTTTTCAATCTATAACGCGCTGCCAGAAATCATAGATCTCTGGCATGGCGGAGAAATCACGACTGCAACTGCAAAAAAAAACAGCAGAAAACCATCCGTGAAATAATCACAGCGACCTATCTGCTGCGGTGCAAGCAGATGGGTCTTTCTTTATGCGAACTGGATCTTCTGGAGTACGGACTGGTCATGGACATGATGACAGAGAGCCTGAACGACGAAGTGGAATATCCGCTGAAGGCTGAGCAGAAGCAGTTCAATGAATTTCTCGGAGGATAAGATATGGCAAGAAACAGAATCAAGGGCATCACGATTGAAATCGGTGGAAGCACAACCGGTCTTGATAAAGCCCTTAAAGATACAAATAAAAGCTTGAGCGATACCAAGTCCTCGTTGAATGACGTAAATCGCCTGCTGAAGCTCGATCCAAAGAATGTCGAGTTACTCAAACAGAAGCAGGAGTTACTCGCAAAAGCGGTAGAAGATTCGAAAAAGAAACTCGACACAGAAAAAGAAGCGCTATCACAGCTGAAAAAAGCGGACCAGACTCCTGAAATTAAGGAACAGATGGCACAGCTGGAGCGGCAGATCTCGCAAGATGAACAGGCACTCAAAAGTCTTGAAAAACAGACGAAGGACTTCGGGTCAGTTGCAAAGCAGCAGTTCCAGGCGGTGGGAGAAGATGTAAAAAAAGTCGGTGAAAAGGTGACAGACTTCGGGGCGAATCTTACAGCAAAGGTTACTGCTCCGATCGCCGGCGTTGCTGGTGCATCTGTTGTGGCGTGGAAAGAAGTCGACGAGGCGATGGACACCGTCACAAAGAAGACAGGAGCTTCCGGTCAGGCGCTAAAGGATATGCAGGACTCGGCGAAGAGTCTTGCAGAAACAATTCCGACGTCTTTTCAAACCGCAGGTGAAGCAGTCGGCGAAGTAAACACCAGATTCGGACTCACGGGGCAGGCCCTGGAAGAGCTTTCTGGGAAATTCATAAAGTTCGCAGATCTGAATGATACAGACGTATCAACATCTATCGATAACGTGCAGTCTGTGATGGCCGCGTGGAATGTGGACACGCAGGATGCGGGACTGCTTCTGGACACACTGACAAAAGCCGGACAGGATACTGGCGTCAGCGTGGATGAACTGTCGCAGCAGCTGACCACAAACAAAGCAGCTCTTTCCGAAATGGGATTTTCCTTGTCTGACTCCGCGATGTTCCTTGCGAACCTGAGTAAAAACGGTGTAGATACGTCTTCTGTGCTTGCAGGCATGAAAAAAGCCCTGACCAACGCCTCCAAAGAGGGAAAGACGATGGATCAGGCGCTTGGTGAATTGCAGGGTACGCTCGGTGATTCGGCGAATAAAACGGAGGCGTATCAGGCGGCAATCGAACTGTTTGGCGCGAAGGCTGGTCCGGCAATCGCAGATGCATGTATGGATGGCAGGCTGTCATTCGAAGAACTGGGCACATCGATGCAGGATTATGCCGGCACGGTCGATCAGACGTTTGAGGATACGCTGGATCCGCTCGATAAGATGACAACAACGATGAATACATTGAAGGAATTGGGTGCGGAGCTGGTAGATACGGCAGCACCAATGATTCAGACTGCAATGGAGAAACTGCGTGATGTCATCCAGGAACTAAAAGACAAATGGGACGGACTTTCACCGGCAACGCAGGATGCGATATTAAAAGCAGCTGCGATCGCGGCAGCGGTTGGCCCGATTGTCATGATCATCGGTGGGATCATTTCAGGAATTGGCTCGATTATAACGGTCATAGGCTTGTTATTTAGCCCGATCACATTGTTAGTCGCAGGAATTGTCGGTTTGATTGCGATCGGAGGGTACCTGATCGCAAACTGGGAAGAGGTCAAGGCGACAGCAGAAAACCTGAAGGCTGCCGTGGCTGAAAAATGGGAAGCAATAAAAACAAAGATAGCAGACTCATGGGAGAACATCAAAACCAAAACGGCGGAAGCTTGGGACAATGTGAAAGATAAGGTGGTCACTACTGCCGGAAACATCAGAGATGGAGCCGTTGAAAAATTCAATGCATTGAAAGAAACGGCCGCTAATATCTGGGGATCGGTTAAATCGGCTGCCGGAACTGCGTGGGAGAACATAAAAGAAACGATCACGGGCAAGATTGAGTCGGCAAAAGAAAAGGTCAGGGGAATCATAGATACAATCAAAGGATTTTTCACGTTTGACTGGAAACTACCTGACCTGAAGCTGCCGCATATCGTAGTTGGAAGCTATATAGATATTCCGGTTATCGGAACGATCCCTGATCCGACGAGCCTGCGCGTCGACTGGTACAAAAAAGCGTATAACAATCCGATCATGTTCACTCGGCCGACGGTCCTGCAGACACCTTACGGTGCCAAGGGATTCGGCGATGGAAACGGAGGAGAAGTCGTTCTGAGTGAAGATAAACTTCGCGAAATTGCCGGCGCGGGAGATATTAGTGTCGTAAACAAATACTATCTGGATGGGCGCCCGCTGACAGGATTCGTGATCAAAGAAATCACGGATATTCAGAGAGGAAGCGCATTATCCAAAGGAGGGCGCTGAGTATGTTTGATATCGAATATAAAGGTGTTACCGGCCGGCAGAATGGTGTACTGATCACGGACCGGCCGGCAATCCCGGCGCCAGTAGAAGATGTAGAACTGATACAAGTAGCAGGACGTGACGGGGCGCTGGTAAGAGACAGGTATCTGAACCCTGTAGAATTCACCATCCCTTTTAACTTCCGCGAACGGCCGAATAAGTGGGCCGAGCGAATGAGAAAAATCAGGACGTGGCTGCAGGGATCCGGAGAACTGATCCTGTCGGATGACAGGGAATATTATCGCAAGGTTCTGTCGGTGCAGGTATCCGGCGAAGAGAGGGAACTGAAAAGGATCGGACGGTTCGAAGCAACCTTCAACCTCGATCCGTATTCATACCGGATCGATGGTAAGGAAGAATATGCTATCACGGACCGAAGGATCCTCAATAACGAATATGAGACATCACATCCGATCTGGATCCTGACAGGGTCGGGATCACAGACACTGACGGTAAACGGAAACACAGTAACGGTGACCGTGCAGGGCACCACACTGATCGATACGGACAGGATGATCACATATACACTGGCGGATATGGCCCTGAGAAACACCAGGTTATCAGGCGACTATGAAGATCTGTATCTGGTGCCGGGCGTCAATACGGTCAGCGCATCCGGATCCGGAACAAAAGTCATACCGAACTGGAGGACAAGATGATACAGGTATACAACCGTGACAATACGGATTATACGAAAAACGGTGATTGCGTCCTGTTTCCGGAAGTGGCCGAAGTACATGTGGTTCTGAATGGTGCGTGGGAAGGAAAACTGGAGCATCCGCTCGATAAAGAAGGCAGATGGAAATATCTGACTGAAGAAGCGGTCGTGAAGATGCCGTCATTTAATGGTGATCAGCTGTTCCGGATAAGAAAACCATATAAAACAGACGTCGGCGTATCATGCACGATGGAGCCGATCTTCTATGACTGCAGGAACGATACGTTCCTCGTGGATGTCCGACCGGAGAGAAAAAACGGGCAGGAAGCGCTGAACATCCTGTGCACAGGGAAGTACAGAGGCCTGTCAGATATCCTGACGCAAAGCACGGCATATTACGAATATAAGAACCTGTTGGAGGCGCTGGTCGGAGATCAGGATAACAGCTTCTTAAACAGGTGGGGCGGGGAAGTGATCTTTGATAATTACACGATATCGATCAATTCCCGCGCCGGCGGCGATTATAACGTCGAAATCCGATACGGAAAGAATCTTCCGGAAAACGGAATGAGCGTCGAACTTGACATGGCCAAAGTTACGACGAGGATCTATCCGAAGGCGTACAACGGTTATATGATGACGAATCACGGATATGTTGATTCTCCGCTGATCAATAATTATGCCCTGATATACGCCAAAACGATCACATTCTCGGATGTAAAAATGCGGGAAGACGCCCAGGAAGACGACGAACTGAATGGAATTATCGTATGTGATTCACAGGCCGAGCTGGATGCAGCGCTCCGCACGAAGTGTCTCGAAGAATATGATGCCGGAGCAGATAAACCGGAACTTACGATCGAAGCTGATCTGATTCTCCTGCAGAACACGGAGCAATATGCAGATATAGCAGATTTGGAATCGGTATCACTCGGAGACACGATTCATTGTTATAACAACCATCTGGGAATCACAACGAATGCCAGAGTTGTGGAGCTGACATATAACAGTCTGGAGAAACGTGTCGAGAACGTAACACTGGGATCCTTCCAGGAATCATATTTCGATACGCTGACAAAGGGACTGCGCGGGATCGACGAGCTGGCACAGAGGGCTAATTCTGCGCTGGGCGGGGACGGATCAATAATTGCCGAAAAAATCAAGGGTGTGCTGAATGGATCGATGGCCATGATCCGGACGCAGTACAACATCGCGGAACGTCAGGATGTCATGGCAATTCTCTTTGAAAATCTGGATCCGACATCTGACACATACGGAGCGCTCGGAATCGGCACACAGGGGATCATGATTTCGAAGACCAGAAATCAGGCCGGTACAGACTGGGTATGGACCACGGCAATCACGGCATTGGGCATTGTTGCAGACACTATTGTCACAGGCCTTCTATCGTCAGCGGACGGAAAGGCATATTTTGATCTGGATAATAATGTTTTGGCCGCGACGATGATCACGAACAACGAAACATTAAGGCAAAATGTAACGCTGGACACAGGATTGGATAGTAGCGGATCTTGGGTAAGAGGCTATTTAAAGATTTACAACCAAAGTTACCAAAACGGGATGCTCAGAATTGCACCCGGATACAATGTTTCGGGGAATAATATTCCGGTTATAGCAGGTGCTAACGGATTAATACTGCGCTATGGAACAATTCATTATGCAAGTACAAGCTCCCTCGAAGACGTTCCATATATCCAAATAAGTGATGACGAAGTCAGAATAGGGCGTGGAACTACTGCTGGTGGCGTATTGGTTGTCGATGACAACGGCGTAACAGCAAACCAGAAATTAAGTGCAACAACGTTCGAAACTACTGGGACTGCCACTATAAAAACATGCTATGTGACCGCAACGCTATATGTGCGAGATCAGCCAATATCCTCGTCGGATATTCGTCTTAAGAAGAACGTAGATATAATTGAAGATTGCTATCTGAAAGCCATCGGATCTGTTCAGATTGTCGAATATGAATTCAGAGACCAAGAAGGTATTCATTTCGGAGCTGTTGCACAGGATGTTATTGAATCACTCGAGAAGGAGAATCTTAACTGGAGAGATTCATCTATCGTCAAAAAAGCAAAGCAGCCAAACAACGATGAAGAATACTACGCACTTAACTATACAGAATTCTTGATTGCCAGAATCGCACATGATGAAAAAGCGATTCAGCAACAAAAAGAAGAAATCGACAGCCTGAAGCTTCGCGTTGAAAAACTTGAAAAACTCATAGAAAGGATGGGCGTGTAAATGATCACACATGAATTTGACCTGGACATGTCGCACGGCGGCCTGCCTCTTGAATTCGGGTTAAAACAGTACGATTCGGATTTTACGCTGGTATTTAATCTGATTTCGCGGGCCGGCACGTTTGAGATCCAGTCCGGAACGACAGCGGAGATCCGCGGCACAAAGAGAGACGGGCATGGATTTTCTGCAGACTGCACGCTTTCCGGAAGCACAGTCACAGTAGCAGGACATCAGCAGATGACGGCAGCGGCCGGTATTGCTGCGTTCGAATTGGTACTGAAAAAAGGCGAAAAAGAGCTGAACAGCGCCACGTTCCTGATCCATGTGGAACGGTCCGCACTGGATAAAGATACAATCTCGAATTCAGAAATCCGGGAGCTGATCGATGTCATCGACAGGACGGATGAAATCATTGCGGCAGCAAGGCAGGCCGATGCAGCGCAGGAGGCTATTGCAGCGCTGACCACACGGTCCGAGACGGCTGCGCAGAACGCATCGACATCAGAACAGAATGCCGCACAGTCGGCACAGGCTGCAGAGCGGGCATACCAGAATCTGGATTCTGTCATTGCCCAGAAGACGCAGGATGCTATTGATGAAATGGCCGAAGCGCATGAAGAAAACATGACGGCCATGGAAACGCAGTATCAGTCTGAGATGGCCGCCATTCAACAGAAAGGGCAGCAGATCCTAGACATCAAGACGAGAGCTGAACAAACAGCAGCAGAGGCACTTGATACGGCAAATAACACTGCGAACGAACTGACCGGTATCGACAACCAGATGAAGGAGATCATCAGAAAGCTCGATAATGTCGAGATTGATGTTGATGACCTTGGTCTGGAGCAGGATCCTGATACGTACTACGTTTACCCGACATACAAGGGTCAGCGATCAGAGAATGGCATTCCGCTTGCAGGAGGCGGCGGAGGCGGAGGCGGCGGAGACGTCATCGACGCAGATCTTACAGTCGATAATACTTCTGGATGGCTGTCGAAGACAATATCATACGGATCTTCCTGCCCGGTGTCATTCCGGTGGTCATCTATTGAGGACGGACTGCCGACCGGAGACGGCACGATCAGGATTTCGGTCAATGAGGTCGTGAAGTCCACGCAGCAGATCGCACAGGGCGACGTATCCATTGATTCGAAACCGTATCTTGGCAAGGGTACGAACAAGGTCAAGGTGCGTATCTCTGATACCTACGATCAGGGGCATACGACGACCTTCAACGTCACTGCGATTGAACTGACGATCGCATCGAGTTTTGATTCTACACAGATATACGACAGTGTTATTTCGTTCAGATATGTACCGACCGGAGAAGTCCAGAAGACGGTGCATTTTGTTGTCGATGGCAGAGAAGTCGGTACGCAGGTCACACCGATTTCAGGTCAGCAGATCACGTACACGATCCCGGCACAGTCGCACGGCGGGCATTCGCTGCTGGTCTATTTCGAAGCGACGATTAACAACGAGACAGTCAGATCGAACGAGCTGTACTACGAGTTCATTTCGGTTGTTGAACTGGTCGACACGGTCATCATCACGAGCTCGTACCACAATACGACTGAAGCACAGTATACGAACATAGGTCTTCCGTTCATGGTATATGATCCGAACAACCTGACAGCAGAAGCCAAGATCTACGTGAACAATACGCTGGTATCAACGCAGACGGTTGACAGGACGGAGCAGTCTTACACATACAAAGCCAATGATGTCGGCACGCTGACATTCAGGATCGAGAGCGGCGGCACATCGAAGACGATCACAACGACCGTCACAGAATCCGAAATTGATGTGGAGCCGGTCACAGAGGATCTGAAGCTGTATCTGACATCTCAGGGCCGGTCGAACGCAGATGTCGACCGTGAGACGTGGGAATATGGATCAGGCGCCTCAAAGATCACAGCTGCCCTCACAGGATTCAACTGGGCATCGAACGGATGGGTGAAGGACAAAGAAGGTATTGCCGTCATGCGAGTTAGTGGTGATGCGAGAATCAGCATTCCGTATCAGCCGTTTGCAGCAGACTTCCGATCGACCGGAAAGACGATCGAGCTGGAGTTTGCTACACGGGATGTGTTGAATTACGACGCAGTAATTATGTCCTGCATGAGCGGTGACAGAGGATTCTCCATCACAGCGCAGAAAGCATTGCTGCAGTCAGAGCAGTCGCAGATCAGCACGCAGTACAAAGAGGATGAACACATCAGGATCGCATTTGTGGCCCAGAAGCGTACGGAGAACCGTCTGCTGTACATCTATATCAACGGTATCGCATCAGGCGTCGTGCAGTATCCTGCAGATGATGACTTTTCACAGGCGACACCGGTTAATATCAGCGTCGGATCTTCCGACTGCACGATTGATCTGTACAACATCCGCATCTACGACAATGACCTGACAAGATTCCAGATCGTCGACAACTGGATTGCAGACACACAGGACGGCACACTGATGCTCGACCGATATGCGCGAAACAATGTTTTCGACGCTTACGGAAAGATCGTCATTGCAAATCTGCCGTACGACCTGCCGTACATGATCATCGAGGCCGCAGAGCTGCCGCAGTCAAAAGGCGACAAGAAGACCTGCAGCGGATCGTTCGTCAATCCGTTGCTGCCGTCGAGAAACTTCACGTTTACCGGATGCCAGATCGATGTACAGGGTACGTCTTCCCAGTATTATCCCAGAAAGAACTACAAGATGAAGTTCAAGAACGGATTCACGCTTGCAAGTGGATCCACTGCTGAGAAGTACGCCATGAACAACGATGCAATACCGGTAGATACCTTCTGCATGAAGGCTGACTTTGCATCCTCGGAAGGGGCAAACAACGTCGAACTGGTACGGCTGTATGATCGTGTATGCCCGTATAAGACACCGGCACAGGTGGCAAACAGCAAGGTAAGGCAGGGTATAGACGGATTCCCGATCCTGATCTTCTGGAACGACACTGGACTGGGAGAAATCTCATTCCTCGGGAAGTATAACTTCAACAACGACAAGAGTACTGAGGATGTGTTCGGGTTCGCTACACCGGATGAATCGTGGGAAATGCTGAACAATGCCGGCGACTATGTCCTGTGGAAGACAGACGACTATTCCGGTACGACGTGGCTGTCCGATTTCGAGGCTCGATTCCCGGATACAGATCCGCCGTATCAGGATCCGGAGCAGCTGCAGACCTTCGCTGCATGGGTCGTCCAGACGGACACGGAGGCGGCTACGGGCAATGCACTGGCCGAGCCGGTCACATACGACGGCACCACGTACACGAACGACACGGCGGCATACCGTCTGGCGAAATTCAAGGCCGAAGCAGGTGATTACATGGAGCTGCAGAGTGCGCTGTTCTACTACCTGTTCACAGAGCTGTTCCTCATGGTGGACAGCAGAGCCAAGAACGCATTCCCGTCATTCATCGGATCGGAGGTGGCTAATTCATGAGCATGCACAAGAAAATAGTATGGCTGCCGTACGATATGGATACGGCGATCGGTATCAACAACGACGGCCAGATGGTATTCGGCTATGAGCTGGAAGACATCGATCATCAGACCGGTGGAGAGAATATCTTCAACGGTCAGGACTCCGTCGTATGGAAGAACATCCGGGCGGCATTCGGTCAGGAGCTGGCCGAAATGTACCGGACGCTCCGATCCGGGGGGAATTTCTCCTACGAGGCAGTCGAGCAGGCATTTGAAGAGCATCAGGCGAAATGGTCTGAAGCGATCTTTAACGAGGATGCTGAATTCAAATATATCAAACCGTTTGTCGAGAGCAGCGCAAACTATCTGGCGATGCTGTTGGGATCCAAGGCAGAGCAGCGGAAATGGTGGCTGTACAATCGTTTCAGATATATTGACTCCAAGTATATTGCGGGTGATGCCAGAAACGACACGATATTCTTGAGGCCGTATGCAGCTGCAGATATCACGCTCACACCGTACGCAGACATCTATGCAACGATCGCATGGGATGCGACGATCACACAGGAGCGCGCGCCGAGAAACTATCCGGTCACGCTGCACTGTCCATACGCCAGCATGAACGGCAACATCGTCACGGTCTACAGCTCGTCGCAGCTGGCGCAGATCGGAGATCTGGCACCACTGAAGGTTGGCCAGATCGACATCAGTAATGCTACACGACTGCAGGCACTGAAGATCGGCGACTCTGATTCAGAATACGAGAATACAAACCTGTATGCGCTGACGTTCGGTGCGAACGTCCTGTTAAAGACGATCGATGCAAGAGGCTGTTCCGGTCTGGGAGACACATCCATGACAGGCCATACACAGACGACGGTCGATATCTCCGGATGTTCGATCATCGAACACGTATACATGGAAGGCACGAAGATTCAGGGTATTACGCTGCCGAACGGCGGCGTCCTGAAGACGCTGCATCTGCCGAACACGATCAGAAATCTGACGATTATGAATCAGCCGGCAATCACTTCGTTTGCGGTAGAAGGAAACGATTACTCAGGTATCTCAACCTTACGTCTGGAAAACGTCAGCACAGCGGTCGATGAAAAGGCAATCCTGAGAGGCCTGACGGTCAGTGCGACACAGATCCCAAGGGTGCGTCTGATCGGTATACACTGGGAATGCACTGATGCGGCTGAGATTGATGGATTGCTGGATCTTCTGGACACGATGAAAGGCCTGGACGAGTCCGGCGGCAATGTCGAACAGGCACAGGTCAGCGGAACAATTCACGTACCCGCATTGACCGGCGCACAGAAAGCAGAATTTGAATCGAGATATCCGTACATCAACTACGATGCTGACTACCTCGAGACGACATTAACGCTGAAGACATGGGACGGATCATCTACAGTGGCAGCGATCACATGTTACAACGGCGTCCCGCAGAGCGCGATACCGTCTGTACCGTCAAGATCACAGACGGACCAGTATACATTCACAGCGGTCGGATGGAATACACAGATGGACGCGCAGACTGCAGATGCATCATGTATCCAGAACGTAACGGAAGACAGAACGGTGTACGCTGCATACTCCAGAACGGTCAGAACATACACGATCACATGGAATAATGCAGACGCAACCACACTGGAGACAGACACGAATGTGCCGTACGGCGCAAGACCGGAATACAACGGATCCACGCCGACGTATCAGGGGCAGACAGCAACAGGGTGGAACCCGGCGATTGCAAATGTCACAGGGAACCAGACATATACGGCGACATATCTGCCGATATATCAGGTCAGATTCTACAACGGAACAACACTAATGCAGACGAAGTCCGTTCAGCAGGGAAGCGAGGCCGTATACGACGGAGCAGTTCCGGTCGATCCGAGCGGCAAGGGCATGGAGTTCCTTGGATGGGCGATATCGAACGGAGCGCATACTGCGAATGCAGTCCTGACAAATATTCAGTCGAACATGGATGTGTACGCTGCGTTCAAAGCGGACGCTCCGAGTTCGACCGACGTGACCAATGCATACGGCGTCGAATGGACGTATACAAATTCGAGTCCGGCCGTCACGAGGGTGGGACTTGCAGCATCGTTCACAGATCCGACACCGGCAACGTCAGTGAGCGGCAGCGGTTCGTCGCCGTTCGACAATATCCAGCCGTGGGCCGGCATGAAACGCTACAACGTCATTAATGGCGAGATATCATATTCGCAGGATGATTCCGGGTTCGATGAAACGCTGTATGACACGGTCGTGTACATTCCGGAATTCTGGTATACGGCGATCAAAGACACTACGAACAATAAGTGGCTGTGGGCGATTTCGCCGACAGAGAAAACGGGATACCAGAAGCATCCGGGATCCGGAAGGTACGTCGGACGATTCCACACCGGAGGAGATTCAACGGAGGTATTCACAAAAGGCGGAATCGCACCACTGGCAAGCACGACACAGGGCAACTTCCGCACATACAGCCACAACAAGGGCAGTAACTGGTACATGATGGATCTTGCATCGTGGTCCGCGATCCAGATGCTCTACCTGATCGAGTTTGCGACATTCTATTCACAGGATGCACTCGGAAAGGGATGGAACACGAGATCTGTCGGAACAATGGGCGGAACAACCGGCGCCGCATACCACACAATCAAAACAACAGGCGCGCACAATCAGTATCGATGGATCGAGGATCCATTCAGCAACGTACTTGATAATATCGACGGATTCATTGCATCATCCAGAGCGGTATACGCAGGCGTAAGCGATACCGGATACACAGGCACGACGAACGATCTGGCAAACACGGGAATCACGCTGCCGTCATCCGGAGCGATACAGGGATTTGGATACAGCGCAGATACACCGTGGGCGTTTATTCCGGATACGGCATCCGGATCGGATTATACGACATATGTCACAGACCGCGTCGGCTCGAACGCCGGCACCTGCGTCGCGTGCGTGGGCGGCAGCTATAGCGACTACGATTACTATGGATTCTTCTACGTCTACGCGTACTACACGGCGTCGGGCACCAGCGCGGGCTATGGCTCCCGCCTCCTTTACATACCCTGAAGGGGGACCGGGGGAGTCATCCCCCGGAAGTAGAGGCAATCCGGTGCCTTCCGGGAAAACAATGTAACTGTCAACTCGGGGATTACTGCGTCGTTGAGCCACGGCTGGATCCGGTGCCGCGTCAACTCGAACACCGACACCTACGTCGCGCGCGTGGGCGGCAACTATAACGACAACGATAACTATGGATTCTTCTACGTCAACGCGAACAACACGGCGTCGAACACCAACGCGAACTATGGCTCCCGCCACCTTGTCAATTTATCTGGGTGACGCAGTAATTCCTTGCCACTTGGCAAAAATATCGCCGCATAGGGCAGGGCCTAGTAGGTTATTCTCGAAAAGCTCTGAGGCGAACAAGGAGAAACAATGCCGAAAAGAATCGGACATCTATGTGAGAAAATGCTGGACAGAAATCTGATCCGGAAGGTCATTATAGAAGGCTCGAAAGGGAAGCGGAAGAGGCACGATGTTAAAAAGGTACTAAGCGACGTAGAGAAATACACAGATAAAGTGTATGAGATTCTGAAATGCGGGACATACGTTCCGACGGATCCGAGACACATCACGATACTGGATACATGTTCAGTTAAAAAGAGAACGATCGGAGTCGTGCCGTATTATCCGGATGGAATCATACATCGCCTGATTGTGGAAGTGGCCAGACCGATCTTCATGCGCGGCATGTACGCACACAGCTGCGCATCGATCCCGGGACGCGGAAATATGCATGCGATCAAATATATGAAAAAGGCAATGAAAGATGTCAAAGGATCGAAATATTGCACGAAGATGGATATCAGGCATTATTATCCGAATATCAGCCACGAGAAGATGATGGATGTCCTTCGAAGAAAGATAAAGGACGAAAAGTTCCTCGGATTAATCCGCAAGATCATCACTTCTGACGGAGCCGGACTGACGATCGGATTCTATCTGAACCAGTGGCTTGCGAATGTATTTCTGGAATCTCTGGATCAAATGATCACTACATGCGACGGAGTAAAGTATTACGTCCGGAACATGGACGATCTCGTCCTGATAGGCCCGAACAAGAAGAAGCTGCACAAGGCGATCAGGGCAGTCGCGAAACATCTCGGCTCATTAGGTCTGGAGCTGAAAAAGAACTGGCAGGTATTCAGGGTGGACGACAGAGGCGTCGATTTCGTGGGTTATCGGTTCTTTCACGGATACACCCTTCTGCGGAAGCGAAATTATTTGAAGCTTGTCCGACAATGCAGGAGGGTGAAAAAGAAGATCGAAACAGGAAAAACATTGTCAGTGAGAGAAGCGGCAGGCCTGTTATCAAGAGTCGGGCAGCTGAAACATTGCAGCGGAGTAAACATCAGGAAGAAATATTTCGATGACATCAAAGCAAAACGTCTGAAGAACATCATCAGAGCAAACAGAAAGAGGATTAAAGATGGAAACAAATTATGAGACAGTCACCGAACTGGTGGATATCGTCAGAAGAGAAGCGAACCTGATCGATCGATTGTATTCGATCCTCGCACAGAACGGTCTGGCCGACTGTGCGGGGGACGATTTCGAACTGGAAGTATACGAGCTGGCAAATAAAATCGAAAAGATTGACGGAGGAATATGAAATGCAGACAGCTACACTGATGGATCTGCTGGCGAAGGTACACTTTGCCAGTTACAAATGGATCATGATTTTACCATGTGCCATGATGGCGATCGACATCGTCACAGGCTTTCTGGCAGCATGGTTTGTGCAGAAGAATTTTGAATCGGCGAAAATGCGTGCAGGCCTCGTTAAGAAGGTGGGAGAGATTCTGATCATCCTGATGGGGATTCTGTTCACGACAGGGATGCAGTTGCCACCATACATATTGAAAGCCATCAGCCTGTATATTCTGCTGATGGAGTGCCTTTCAATCATTGAGAATCTGGATAAAATGGGCGTGCCGTTGCCAAAGTTCCTGAAGAATTTTGTGAACAACGTACATAACAGCATCCAGAACGACAGCTACGACGAACTGAAGGCGAAGTACCTGATTGTACAGGCCGAGCTGCAGAAGTACCAGCTGGCCGGCATTATACCCGCAGCGAATATGGAAGACGACGGGAAGTAAAACTACACACTGAATATAGGGGATCCGGGCGAAAAGTCTGGATCCCTGTTTGCGTATAGGAGGAAATCAATGTCATTAAAAGGAATCGACATCAGTCATTATAATGGATGGCCGTTCAATGCAGTCACTGAAAAAGCTTACAAGGAATCTGATTTCGCGATCGTTAAGGCGACGCAGTGGATGTCTGCATACAAGTGGGAGTCATACTACCGTCCCGCGATGGACAGAGCAAGGAAGGATGGAAAGCTGCTGGCAGCGTATCACTACGCCACCGGCCTGACCGCGAAGAAGGAGGCGGAATATTTCTATTCGGTTATCAAACCGGATTTGGATAAGGGTGATATCATTCCAGCGATCGATTGGGAATCCGATGATAATTCAGCGTGGAGATCGACAACATGGGTGAAAGCCTTCTGCAATGCGTTTTATGCACTGGCCGGGATCTATCCGATGTTATATACAGGATCGACCGGATGCGCGGACTGCGCGAATGTTGCGGCGCTGGTGCCGCTGTGGTTCGCGGGATACCCGGATTACAGTAGCAGTTGGGACGTGCCGGCATTTCCGAGCCGATACAACATCGGAGACTGGAAGTCCTGGACGATCTGGCAGTACACAAACTCAGGAGGGAAGGTGGACCGTAACACTTCCAAACTGACGAAAGAACAGTGGAAAGCAATGTGCGCGAAAAAAGATCGGACTGCAGCAAAGACTGCTGTAGAAAAGACAGGAATCACAGCAGAAGACGTCCTGGCTGTAATGCGCGCATGGATCGGAAAGAGCAGAGCAGAAGGCACACATAAGGATATAATCGACCTGTATAACAGCTATACGCCAAGGGCCAGAGGATACAAGGTCACATACACGGATGATTATTGCGCGACGACGGTATCTGCAGCTTTCATTGCCTGCGGAACCGTGGATCCGATCGGCGGAACGGAATGCGGAGTAGAGAGGTTCATCGAAGACGTATTCAAACCTGCCGGCATCTGGAATGAGGATGGATCTGTTACACCTGCAGTCGGGGATATCGTTTGTTATAACTGGGACGACGGCGTGCAGCCGAACACGGGATGGGCGGACCATATCGGTATCGTGGAATCCGTAAACACTGCAAAGAAACAGTTCACAGTCATTGAAGGTAATATGAATGGAGTTGTTGGTAAACGAACAGTCAATATAGGATGGGGATATATCCGGGGATTTGCGAAACCGCGTTATTCGTCTGCATCAACTGGCTCAACAACTGCATCAACTACTTCATCAACCGGTTCAACAACTTCGACAACTGCTACGAACGCAGCCGCACCGTCTAAGACGCCGAAGTGGACTGGAGTGGTGTACAACTGCAGCCTGCTCAATGTCCGGACGTGGGCAGGCACAGAGAACCAGACAATTAAGTCATGGCCAAAGCTGGCCAAAGGAAACGAGGTGGATGTATGCGATACCGTCAAGGCAAAGGACGGGAGCAAATGGTATTACATCAGGATCGCCAGGAAGTACTATGGATTTGTAAAAGCTTCATATATTAAGAAGAAATAACAAAGGAGGATCGATATGCAGGAAATGATATGTAATATATTGATGGCTGGAACTATCATCATAACATCGCCGATCGCAGCTGCGGCAGTGCTTTTAATTGCATACATCCTGCGATCAGATCACAGATGATGGTGCGTCAACTGGCGCGTCAACTTTTACACTCAAACATGGATTTTTTAATACATATCTGGTTATTGAACACTCAGATATGAATGCGAGAAAACCGCGTAAAATCAACAAAAAGCGGGAAATCATACATCTATGACTTCCCGCTGATTTTACAGGGCTACAAGGATTCGAACCTTGAAAATAATGCCTAAACAACGCATAAAACCTGCATGTTTTTGCCATGCGTCAACTTTTTGCGTCAACTTTCGTTTTAAAATAGCTTTGCCATTGCCTCTTTCATACGACCATTTGTACCGTCATCCAAAGCATATCGATATACTCTTTTCATGACATAGTCCGTTTTCCATCCGCCCAGAGAGATTATTTCTTCATCCGTGAATCCTTGTTCGTGAAGGTATGAAGCAAAATAGTGGCGAAGATCATGGAAACGAAATAGCGGCAGCTTGTTTTTCTCCAGGAGCTTTCTGAAAGAAGTGGTCAGAGTCTGCGGAGCGCAGCGGACCACATATCCCTGCTTTTCGATTTTTTCCACCAGAGAAGGCGTCAGAGGAACGAGCCGGTCTGACTGCTGGTTCTTCGGAGTCTTTTCGAATCGTTCGCCTTTTCCGAGGTATACCGCACTGCGCCTGATGTGTGCAACATTATCCTCGAAGTCTTCCGGATAGTGTAATGCACAGATCTCGCCGCGGCGCAGGCCGTGTATGCCGAGCAGGATCGGGATCTCCAGTGCAGTTCCGACTGAAGCTTCAATAACTTTTTTGATCTCGTCGGTTGTTGGCTCATGAAGATCCGGACGTTTCTTCTCTGGAAGTGTGACTGGCGGCACTTTACAGCCTGCGTTCGAGATAGTAGATCTGATAAATCCATGAATGTTTCGGATGTACTTAGAGGACTTTCCACCAATGGCAAGTGCATTGATCAGCTTCTGCAGCGACATTTCGGATATATCGTCTACGCTTGAATCACAGAACCATGAATACTTATCAGAAAGCATATCAAGAGTGTCCTGGTAGGTCTTGATTGTGTAAGGACTCAAAACAGGTTTGCGGATCGCGATATAATTCTCTGCGGCTTTTTTAAATGTGTCGTACTCTATGTATTCTTTGTGGGTATCTTCATATTCTGCCGCAATCAGCTTCAGTTTCGTTTTGTCATTATGCGTGATAGACTTCCAGTGTTTTTTACCGGCAGCATCTTTTCCGATGTAAACGCGAATCCGATATTTGCCGGATGGCGTTCTTTCGATGCGCGCCATGAGATCACCTCCTGAAAATGGGCGCAAAAATAGCGCAGTTTACTTGTGCCTGCGCTCCAGAGGGTGGTATAATCAAGAGGATCTACTCATTGAGGCGGCCACCATCTCAGAAGCTGCCGCTCGACCTGCTGCAACAGGTCGGGCGGTTTTTATTATTATAATTTATTGATTACAATCAATATTACAATCCCGAGCAGAATGAAAACGATGCCGATCGGAGAGGCCAGAAGAAGCGCAATGCCGATCAGGATTGTTATAATCGAAAGCACACTGGGCACAGCTTTCGAAGGATTACTTCTTTTTCCGGAACCGGTTGCTTTGCTGGCAGCCATGGCAACATCACTGACGCCAAAAGTAGTGCGATGATAGACAGCGTTTTTCAGTGCCTTCTCCGGGTTCTTAATAAATCCCATTCCCTTCTTGCCGTACAACGGATTGACCGAACGCTTTATGGATCTTTTGATCCGGCCTGTCGTTCTGGCCTTCACGCTCCGTTTGATGCTGGGCTTTCGCATTCCTGCTTTCATTTTATTTCACGACCTTTATTTTGATTTTGTAAGTCTTTCCGCCGGCTTTTGCTTTCAAGACCACATTTCCCTTCTTTTTGCCTTTAATAACTACGTAGGAGTTTGTCTTCTTTGTTATCTTTGCCCTTTTGTTGGAAAGAGTCCATTTTACTTTGCTTTTGTTGTTCGTTAATTTGATTTTGAGTTTCTTTCCGACTTTGACCTTCTTGGTCTTTGCCTTTAATGCAATCTTTGCAGTGGCAGCGGTCGACGCCTTCGTGGTAGTGGTAGTAGTAATGGAAGATGTTGTCGAGGAACTACTGGAAGAAGACGAGCTGCTGGAAGATCCGTTCCAGCATTTACTGCATTTCGTGAGGCCACGGCTGATCGCGCTGCTTTCCGTGTCTGTATAAACCTTTTTCGCATTGCTTAGCCCGGAGCATGTGGATGTGCTGTGATACTTCGTGCCGGTTTCTGTTGTATATACAGTAGTATCAGCAAAGACTGCAGCCGGACACAGCAACGACACAGCAAGTATTATTGTCAGGATCAGAGACATTACATTTCTTTTTGCTTTCATGTTTTCCTCCTTGAATATGGTGTGTATAAAAGAACTGTATTTTAAATTTTCGGTATTCCCTCCTTCCTGCTAGTAGAATTTCCAGTCTGGATCCATCCAGTGTCTTTCGTGTTCGCTCCAGGGATCAACAGAGATCCCGAGAGCACGCATCGTATTTCTGCGTTTACGCCATGTGTTGGTCTTGCAGCGCTTGCGTTTCTTACGGGCCGGCTGCGGAGATGCCGGTTCAGGCTCTGGAAGAGCAGCAACAGCAGCTGCGGCATGTGCTTCGAGTTCAATCTGGTTCAGATCGCGGGTGATATCATAGTCGTAATCGCCGTTCTGAATATGGTGGATCTCATGGTCATACGCTTTAAGACGGCCATCGTAACTGAGACGGGCGTTGATGGCAATGGTATAGGAACCATCAGGATTCGATTTTACGAAACTGTGGACAGTAGTGGGCATATCTAAATACTGCACATTATGCTCCGGTGTCATCATTGTTTTTGCCTCCGAGACGGTCAATCATCTGTCTTACAAAATCGATATCTTCGGCCTTAACATTACGAGAAGCATCGAAAAGTACACGGTACTCAGGATTCTTGTAGAGAAATTCCGCGTATTCGCGTGCCTCCTTATCAATGTAGTATGAATCATCGTCAGATTCTTCCCACTCCATAATAACTGCTGGGGATAGTTTAAGCGCTTTTGCCAAAGAAACTATCTTATCCCTGCGCATGTTGGCGATGTCACCAGACTCCCATCGGGAAATAGTTCCCTCACTAACACCGACTAAATCAGCAAGCTCCTTCATAGTATATCCTAGTTCTATACGTCGACTCTTCAAGATCTCTTTAATACTCATAAAGCACCTCGCTTCTCCCCTGCGTAAAACATATTATACTCTGATAATTGCAAAAATGCAATTCGCCCGATCAAAGAATGAAAAAAACTTGCAAATACGCATTGACATATTTGTAAACGTGGTGCTAATATAGACTTGCGCAAACGCAAGTGCGAAAGGAGGTGCACATACAGATGCTGTTCAACAAGAACAAGTTCAAGGCTCAAATGGTTCTTGCAGGTATTAATTCTAAAGAATTGGCGGCAAAGTTGGGCATTAATGAATCTACTTTGTACAGAAAGATTAATGCGGATGGAAACTTTACGCGCGAAGAGATTGGAAAGATCGTGGAAATTCTTGGGATTGATAACCCACAGGAAATTTTTTTTGCTCGCGAACTTGCATAAACGCAAGAAAGAAGGAATATGAAACCACAAGGAGCCCGCAGGGCATGTATCAACTGCATAAGATGTCTGGAAGCGGACCGCGGACTGACCTGCAGGAACTTTGACAACGGACTGCCGAGAAAGGAGGAAGACTATGCCGAGGGTGAATTATTGCAGGGATCCGGATCAGGATCAGAGAGAGATCCTGTTCGGAGACAAACTACAGAAGGTCAGCATACCGGCACTGGAAGAGAAGACGAGGATCGATGCCGGTACGCTGCGAAGATATAAGAGCGATCCGACAAAGATCCCGTTCGGGAGACTTAAGAAGATCGTCAAGGTCCGGAACCTTTCGGACGAACAGATACTGGCGCTGTTTAAATGAGGGAGGAACAACATGGAAATGACAAGAACTGATTTTGCAAGATGGATTTTTTTCGCGGTGATCTGCTGGATCGCGACAGCGGCCTATGCAGGCAGCCCGATCGGCGTAATTGTCGGCGGATTATACGTTCTGATCGCATGCACGGCGACGATCGCCGATGTAGTCGGAAAGCGGGGAGGAAACGAAGAGGAATGAAGAAGATCATATATATCTGTGACAAATGCAGCAAGGAAATAAACGGATTGCCTATAAAACTGGTGCCGTGTTCGTATGATCAGTACGGAGATGTGGCAGAAATCGGATCCGAGGCGCTTGAAGATAAAGCAAAGAAGATCCAGAAGAACGACTATTGCCTCGACTGCTTCCGAGGTGTCTGTGATCTGCTCGAACCTGATCAGGAGGAAATCGAGGAAGAAATCGAAGAGGAAATGACGCAGGAAGAGGAAGAAGAGATCTGCGACAGAATCGAGAACACGCCGAAGAAAGGTGGAAAAACAGCGCCGCTTGATGTCGGCAAAATAAAAACGCTGTATAAAGCTAATTGGAAGGCGAAGGAAATAGCAGAAGAAATGCGATGCGCGGAATCAGCAGTATACAGACATCTGAAGGCAATGAGAGAAAACGGGGAAATCGAATGAAGAAGCAGAAACGATATACGCGATCCAACCACGTCCAGGGCAACAAACATAAATTCCGGATCCCGCTCGACTACGCAGGGGAGCTGACGATCTACGGAGAAAACGGCGTCATGTGGATGTCCGGTGATCTGGTCGACAAGCTGGGCGAATGGGAAGACGTCGAAGAAAACATGGAAAAATAAAAGCACCCGCATTCAGGGAAAACACGGGCGCCGTGGCTAAAAAATAGCCAACTAGATGAACAAGGTTATTGTAAGCCAAAGCGGCCGGAAAAGCAAGGAAAACAGGGGATTTCGAGGCCCCTGTGAGAACTTGATAACAATATTAAAGTTAGGACATCTCTATGGCTTACGTACAGAAGAAATTCAGATTCCCTCACGCGATCGAGGTTGAGGAATATCACACTGCCAGATACGGAGCGCCGGGAGAGAAGAGAAAACCGAAAAGGAAACCGACACCGGAACAGATCGACAAGGTAAATCAGCGGAATAAAGAAAAGAAGTGCAGGAGGAAGCTGCGGGCATACTTCGACGTGAACGATTATTTCGTGACACTGACATATGCCAGAGAGGCGCGGCCTCCGGACCTGCAGCAGGCGAAAAAAGATTTTGCAAAATGCATGCGCAAACTGAGAGCGGAATACAGGAAACGCGGACAGGAGCTTCGCTGGATCCGAAACATAGAAGTCGGAACAAAGGGTGCATGGCATGTGCATCTGGTTCTCAACAGGATAGCGGATGCAGACATCCTGATCCGGAAGGCATGGACGAAAGGAAGAGTGACACACCAGCTGCTGCATGAGCGCGGAGAATTCAGAGAACTGGCCGCGTACATAACGAAGTCGCCGAAAACCGAAAGCAGGCTGAAGCAATCCGATTACTCAAGCTCACGCAACATGCCGCTTCCGGAACCGGAGAAGAAGGTGGTCCGCTGGAAGTCATGGGGAAAGATCAGGATCCCGGAAGGATTCTATCTGGACAAGGAATCCATGCACGAAGGCATCAACCCGATAACGGGATATCCTTATCGATCGTACACGCTGATACGCAGGAGGGAATAAATTGCAGGTGGGAATATACATCGAGACTGACAATCAGATACAGAAATGCCAGCCGCACAGGTACGGGTATGTCATGGCCAGTGAATACCAGGGCAGACTTATTACCGTGGAAGGCTTCGGGAAAGTGACGGAGACATTTCATGGCGCGGTACTGACAGCGCTGAACGAAGCAGTGCAGAGGCTGCTCGGAAAATGCGAATTATTTATTTATGCCAGAGATCCGTACATCATGCAGGCTCTTGTAAATCAAGTGCCGGAGTGGCAGCGGTCCGGCTGGATCCGGGCGAACGGTGATCCGGTAAAGCATGCGGAAATATGGAAAAGCATCACGAAGAAGCTGCAGGAGCTGCGGATCACGGAGATCGGGACGGATTCAAACCGGCATGAATACAGCAGCTGGCTGCAAGGGGAAATCAAGAAACAGATCATGAAGGAGGAAACACTGAATGTTGTTAGATGATTCATTGCTGACGACACTGCACATTTCAGATATCACCCCACATCCGGATAATCCGCGGAAGGATCTGGGAGATCTGGAGGAACTGACGGAGTCGATCGAGAAGAATGGGATCATGCAAAACCTGACGGTTGTACCGGTCGATGAAGACAATCCGGACAAGTATATCTGCCTGATTGGGCATCGCAGACTGGCAGCGGCCAAAAAGGCCGGCATCTATCAGGTTCCGGCGCGGATCGTGTTCGGTCTGTCCCATAAGGATCAGGTCGGGATCATGTTGGAAGAGAATATGCAGAGGAACGATCTGACGATCGTGGAGCAGGCCCAGGGATTCCAGATGATGCTCGATCTCGGCGAGACGGAAGAATCCATAGCGGAGAAGACAGGATTCTCCAGAACAACGGTCCGGCATCGGCTGCAGCTGGCCAAACTGGATCAGAAGGAATTGAAGAAAAAACAGGAGGATGAAAGTTTTCAGCTGTCACTCAAAGATCTGTACGCACTGGAAAAGGTCAAGGATATCAAGAAGCGGAATGAGATTTTGAAGGGAGCATACAGTTCGAACGAGATCCGCTGGCAGGCGGAGAATGCGGAGCGCGATGAAAAGAGGGAACAGACGGCAGCGGCCATCATGGAAAAGCTGAAACCAATCGGCATTAAGAAGATCCCGAAAAGTGAGCCGAACTGGAAGTGGAGCGGGAAGTACGACATTCTCGATGAGATCATTCTGGACAATCCCAAGGAAATCAACATCGATCTGAAAGAGGGAGAGACGCCGTATGCAGCTGTTCTCTATGGATCACTGTATATTTGCGTCCATAAGCGTAAGACGCAGAAGGAGGTCCAGATCGACGAGCGTGAGAAGGACCTGAACCGCAGGAAGAAAGCATTCAAAGATCTTTGCAAAAGTAAATACGAAGACCGGCGGCTGTTCATCGAAGGCATCGCGATCGGGACTTATAAACCGTATGCAAATGACTATGCGATGGTCGAAAACAAATGCTGGGAGTATGCATTCGAGCATTACACTGCGATCAGCAAAACAAGTACGTGGGAATTCCTGAAGGGAACATCATATTACGACCTGACACCGGAACAGAAGGACGCTGCCACGCAGGAACTTCTTTCTATCGACAAAACGGCCCTGCTCGTCATTGCCTGCGCACATAATGCCGGAGACGGCAGCGGAATGTTCGGATGGCGGGGGAAGCTGGACAAAGAAAGCAATTACCTGGACGAGCAGAGAAGGATCTATGAAATCCTAAAGCTGTACGGATATCAGCCGGATGAAGAAGAGAAGCAGATGTTGGACGGAACGCACGAACTGTATATCAGGGAGGAATGATATGAAAACCATAATGGGAACCTGTAACTTCTGCGGCCAGACACGGTATGTGGATCTTCCGGATAATATACCGGAAGAAACCGAAATGGAGGAAGCGTGCTATCAGACAACGATCGAATGCAACTGCAAGGACGGGTCTGACTGGAGGGCAACACAGCTGATCATCGAGAAATGCTCAGACAACATAGAAACATTATTCCGGGAATCTTATCCGGAGATTGCCGATATCCTTCAGGAAGCAAAAGGGATCATCTACACAGGAGATATTAAGCGGATCACATGCGTCACACCGGAAGGCGGGATTGCAGCTATGTATAAAAGGGCGGATCCATTGAACTGAAATATACGACCAAGGAAGAAACCACATTGTCGGCAGATTGGTGATGCAGTACTTGAAAAACAAGACAAAAAAGAAAAAGATCAGGCACCCGAAGAGCATCCTGCATGAAAAGGATGGTACATGCTATCTGTGCATGAAGCTGAACGGAGATTACAAGATACATGCATACCTGGAAGAGCATCATGTGATTCCGGGGGCAGCGGGACGCAAAATATCGGAGGAAAATGGGCTGAAAGTGTATTTATGCATGCCGCACCATCGCGGATCCGCGGCAGCGGTACACTCCAATCATGATAACATGCTTCTGATCCAGCAGGACGCACAGAAGGTCTTTGAGCGCACCCATACACGGGGAGACTGGATGCGGATTGCTGGTAAGAATTATCTGTAGGCCGTGATTCTTTTCGGATTACTTCACACACGCGCCCAACGCGGCCGGGCGCAAACGGTAATATCCGGCGCAGTAACTGTAAACGGATCTTGTTGCATAGGGTCCAGTAAATATCGTGAAATGTGGTAGTTTTGCGGAAAACCGGAACAATCGCGTCGGTTATTATATCACCGTCAGGAGTCGGCTGACGGGGTAAGGCAGCACCGAGCTTGCCACTGAGCAGGAGCTGCACTGCCGTATCAGCCCGGTCCGCAGCGCAGTTCCTGCAGACGCAAAGGAGGTAAAATGCTCGATTACGAAAAAGCAATTAAAATCCGCATGGCGGAAAAGGGATTGAAATACGAGGATGTCGAGGAAATATCAGGATACAGTGCCAGGCAGATCAGAGATATCGCGAACGGAAAAATGAAACAGCCTTATTTTTTCACGATTGAAACGATCCTGGAATCGCTCGGCCTGAGACTGGTGATCATGGAGGCGGATGATGAGACGTGACGAAATAGTGACGCTGCAGGTAATCGCAAAGAATCTGCAGAAATACTGTCTGATGGCGAAGACCTGCAAAGGATGTCCGTTTCATGGTGGACCGTATGGCTGCCGGATCTGCTGGCCGTGCAGGTGGAAACTGGAAGGAATAAGTGTGAATAAGCGGGAATAAGCGAAAATAAGGAAAAACACAAATATATGAGAACGATAAAAATCAAGAAGAATACAAACGGTGATTCAAGAGTAGCAACGAAAGTGCCGACCATAGATGAATTCATCAGAGCGAATCATGCGCACACAAGAGAAGTAGAGGAAATGATGAGTTGTATTTCCGCGAAAATAGCAATTCGGGGAGCAAGCCACGATTACACAAAGAGAACAGAACCGCACAAAAGTCAGTTTTACAGAGATCTCTCGAACACGATTGAGGGAAAGATGAAATTTGAAGAAGGTGAATGGGTAAAACATCATTATACGGCAGAACGCCATCACTTGACGCGACACTGCCCGGAGGACGTCAATCTGATCGACGTCCTGGAAATGATATGCGACTGTGTATGTGCTGGTATTGCCAGAAGCGGAGAGGTAAGGCCGTTGACATTGGATAGCGACATACTGCAAAAGGCAGTGACAAACACAGCAAAGCTTTGCGAAGGGATGGTTATTCTGGAGGATTAAAATGGTTTGCCCTAAAGGAATCAAGACAATGTGCTTTTGCTGTACGGAAAAGGACTGCCAATATTACGAGGATGAAGTACCTGACTGGTGGAACGAACTTGAAGATTATATCTTGAACGGAAAAGACGAGAAACAAAATGAACATAGGAGAAGAGATCAGGAGGCAGCGGAAAATCCGCAAAATGAGCATTGAAAAATTATCGCTCGAAACAGATGTCAGCTTCTCAACGATCGCATTCACAGAACAGGGAAGAACGGATCCGAGGCTATCGACCGTGAACCGGATCCTGGAAGCAATGGGCCTGCGTCTGGTGATCGAAAAAGAAGGCTGGAAGCCATACATAGAAGGTGACGAGATTCCAAACGGGAAATATCTGGTTCAGTGTACTGACGGAGAGATGTATACCGGAGCAATGACAAACTTCGGATGGATTTTCGGATATCACGTACCGGAAATTGTGGCATACAGGCCTCTGCCAGAAAGATATAAGGAGAAAAGATATGAGCAAAAAAAATAACGGTTCACATGGCGGGATCGGATTTACAGGCTTACTGACAATTGCGTTCATTGTA
>JAFTFD010000141.1 GCA_017449745.1 Lachnospiraceae bacterium | reverse complement strand
TTTTGTTTTCCACAATGACATTATGGCAGCTGTCTTCGATAAAAACGTTATTGTCAAACATCTGTTTTTCCCTCCTCAGCCCTGAATCTCTTGCAGACATTTGCGGATATACCGCTGATGCAGCAATACCTGCTCTTTTTCTACGGTGGGACTGCCCGGCATCGTCCAGCGGTTGCCTTCGTACTCGGTGGAGACATAACCGTCATAATCGTGATCGTGCAGATACTGCAGGATCTCCCGGTAGTCCATGGAATATTCTCCGTCTTCTGTCATTTCAAAGAGCTTGAAATGGACGTGGAAGATATAAGGCATATATTCATCCAGTACGGACAGCGGCTCGTTTTCGTAGCCATCAGCAAAATGCGCGTACATATGATCGGAAGGGGTTTTCAGTACCGCTTTCAGCTCCGGAATGAAATCCCCGTCAGGGCCGTAGACACTGCGGCCATCGCCGCGTTGGTCATAAAGGCTATGCACAATTCGGATGGGTTCCTCCCCGGTTCCGAGGGCCCGGCAGTAGTTTTCCATGACGCGCGGTTCCCGTTTGCAGAAGATGCCGGTATCGATCACCAGTCCAATGTAGGGGCTGTTCAGACGCTTCATCTCGGCGATCTATTCCTTCGTCTTCTGCTTGTCGAAGCTTAAGCCTGCGTGGATCTCCAACGCCACCTTGACATCGTACTTTTCACAGTACGGGAGCAGCGGCTCCAATACGAAAGCCGGGGTAAAGGAAACCAGACGGATCAGCTTCATACCCAGTCGATGGGCCAGCTTGATCTCTTTGACCAGCAGGTTGACGCATTCTTTTTTGGTGAGCGTACGGTTTTCATAGAGATTGGTATTGAGAAAAACATCAGCGATAACAGGCTTGATCTGATAGGTTTCACAGAGCCGATCCCAATCGTTGAGTGTCTCTTCGCTGGGTTCGGGCGCTCCATGCATCATTTGGTCCGGCAAAAACTCTACGCCGTCCACTTGGTTTTCATGCAGAAAGGAGAACATATCCTCCAAACTCATTCTTTTATGCATATACTCGCTTTGCAGGCTGTACAGGGAAACACAGGTCTTGATGCTGCTCATAGGATCATTCGCTCCTTCTTATTGTTTTCTGCGTTCAGTATAGCGAAAAAAATGCCCGTCCAACAGGACATATGTCCGATCCGAATGAAAAAAAGAATTATCCTTTTCCTGGTCAAAGTGATATAATGATCATCGAAATAACATCAGAAAAGAAGAATCATACAGGAGGAGTCTGCTATGGTCGTTCTTTCTTCTTCAGAGCAGATCGAGAAGTATCTGAAGCGATTTCATATCCAGGAACATTTCAGCTGCGATCCGGCCTTTTCCCTGCGCCGTTATTTGCCCGGAGAACTGCTGACCAGCCCCTTTGAGGAGGACCATGCGGTACAGTTTATCGTAGATGGAGACGTGATCCTTTACGACATGCCGACCGAGGACTCCGTAGCAGGCGTGGATTCCCCTTTCTACCGGGCCACTCTTATCGGAGAAGCCGAACTGATCAATCCAAACTTTCAGACCTTTTTCGTGGAGGCCAAGACGGAGGTCTATTCATTGGCACTGCCGCTCTCGGAGTACCGTGAGAAGCTCCTCAATGACAACACTTTCCTGCGCTATGTCTGCCGGATGTTATCGGAAAAGCTCAGTGACGCCACATCCACAGCGCATAAGCTTCCATTGCGGGAACAATTGATGCGATATATCAATGCTGCCGGAGAGGGCGGAGAAATCCGAGATATAACGCATCTGTCACACCTGCTGCATGTAAGTACGCGCCAACTAGCGCGGACGCTCCATACACTGTGTGAGGAGGGGATTTTGGAGCACAGCAAAAAGGGCGTTTATCTGATCAGACAAGCAAACAGCATGGAACGGTGATTTCGTTCCATGCTGTTTGTTATATCGGATCAGATGATGAAATTATCCAGATACCGCTTGGAGAGGCGGATGGAGTTGAGCACATCCTCCTTGCAGCTTTCAAAGGCCTTGTCTTCCACCTCGATGACCGCGTCGCCGTTGTAGCGAATGTCATTCAGAGCGGAGACGAAGGCGCCCCAGTCCACATCGCCCAGGCCCGGGATCTTCGGGCTCATGTAATCCAGCGGATAGGCAAGCACGCCGCACTGCTTCAGCTTCTTAGGATAGAGCTTGATGTCCTTGAAGTGAATGTGGAACAGCTTGTCCTTGAACTCGTATACGGTCTGTAGATAGTCCAGGCCCTGCCACACGTAATGGCTGGGGTCGAAGTTCAGACCGAAATTGTCACTGGGCAGTTCGGCAAAGAGCCTGCGGAAAATAGCCGGGGTGCACATCAGGTTCTGCCCGCCGGGCCACTGATCGGGGCCGAACAGCATGGGGCAGTTCTCAATGGCGACCTTCACGCCGCACTCCTCCGCAAGCTTGATGATGGGCGGCCAGATCTCTTTAAACAGCTGTACGTTCTCTTCCACGGTCTTGTACTGATCCCGGCCGATGAAGGTCGTCACCAGATTTACACCCAGCTTGGCGCTGGCCTGGATCAGAGCTTTCAGGTGAGCGATCGCTGCTTCCCGCTTGGCAAGGTCCGGGTCCATGGTGTTGGGATAGTAGGCCAGGGAGGAGATGTGCATGCCCTTGGACTCCACATAGTCCTTCACA
>JAFTFD010000140.1 GCA_017449745.1 Lachnospiraceae bacterium | reverse complement strand
TCTGGATTCCGACCCGCTGCGCATTTCCATCCGGACACGGTACACCGATTCCGGCACAGATATCATTGTGGAGGACAACGGCCCCGGTTATGATCCCTCTGACGAGAGCAAGCCCCATACCACGCTGAATAATATCCGGCAGAGGCTTGAAATGATGGGCGACACCATGGAGATCACGTCGCAGGAATCAGGCGGAACCAGGGTCACAATCAGGGTGCCGCTTAAGAATGCGGAATAGACTCTCCAACCAACAAGGCTGTATAGTTTCCATGGTATGATTAATTGCTCTAAAGCGGCTGTAAGTCAAAGATTGTGTCAGAGAAGTTTTTCGTGTTGAGGAAACGGAAGAACAAGGGACATTATTACGAGATAGCCCAATACAATGGACACTATAACACGATAGCCCCCAATACAATCGACACTATAACACTTTAGAATCTCCGCCGCTAAAGTGTTATAGTGTCCATCATACAAGTCTCTCCAGCCATGCCTGGCTGTCAGTCTGAATTGCTATGAGCGCAACATGCAACCCCCATCCGCAAAAGCCCTTGTAGCAAACGGTTTCCGGGTCGCATTAAGTTTACATCGTATGAAATCCGTAGTCCTAAGTTTCCCTGATAAAGGATATCCTGGATATCTCACAGATCGAATCCGGGAGGCTCAGGCTTCCTGAGGCACCGTACCTGACGGCGCAGCTCCTGCAGGAAAGCGAAGCCATGTGGAAGGGCACCGCAAAAAAAGCCGGACTTTCCTTCCGGCTTGAAGCGGAGGAATCCCTTCCCTCCGTTATGCTGGGAAACATGGACGCGATCCGGAAGATCATCAGCAACCTCACCGGCAATGCCGTGAAATATACAGACCATGGAGGGATCACGCTGCGGTTTTTCAGTGAAGCAATCCTTCCGGAAAGTCAGGTGTCTTCTCATCCGGAAGCAAAGTACCCGCCGTATATAACGGAATCTTCAACAATATCTCCACCCCCCCCTATAATTTTTGGCATGGAAATTGCTGATACGGGTGTAGGCATCGCCCCGGAGGATCTTGACAGGGTCTTTCTTACCTTTGAGCGGGGGCTGATGCAGTCCGCGCTCAGTTATGAAGGCACCGGGCTGGGACTTGCCATCGTAAAGGATCTGGCCGAAGCCATGCAGGGGTCGGTCCGGCGTGAAAGCACGCCGGGAAAAGGCAGCCTCTTTACCGTCCGCATCCCGCAGAAGGTGCAGGACCCGTCTCCTGTCGGGAGAAGAAGCGACTGGTCCGCAGTCTCTCCCAGGACAGAGCCCTTTGCCAGCATCCTCGCGCCGGACGCAAAAGTCCTGGAGGTCGATGACAACGAATTCAAATGGCAGGACATGTGCGAGTTCCTGAAGCCCACCCTGATCCGCGCCGACGATGTGGAAAGTGGCAGGGAGGCCATGGAAATGCTCGAGATCCGGGAGTATGACATGATCTTTATGGACATCATGATGCCGGAGATGGATGGAGCAGAGACCCTGCGCCGGGTCCGGGAGGCGCACCTCGCGGACGACACCCCGGTGATCGCCCTGACCGCGGATGCCCTCGCCGGTACAAAAGAGCGTCTGATCAACGCAGGCTTCACGGACTACTTATCGAAACCGGTCAGTATGCGGGAGATCGGTGAGCTGCTGCTCCGTCATCTCGGAGACCGGGTCCGCCTGATCCGGGATCCTTCCTTCCGGAAGTTCCCGGAGGAACAGCAGCCAGAGCTTTCGGAAAAGCTCCTTCCCTTTCACATCCATCTGGAGGATGCCCTGGAGCTTGACAGCGGATCCGTCGACAACCTCCGGATGCGGGCGGAACATTTCCTTAACTACAAAGAAGAACTGGAATATCTGACCGGGCCGGCCCCTTCCGCCGGCAAAAATGAAACCCCGATTCCCGCCGAAGCGCTCTTTCACTTCGCCCATTCCCTGAAGTCGGCCGCAAAGAGCATCGGCGCGCGGGACCTCTCGGTGCTTGCCGCGTATATGGAACGGCACAGGAATGAGGAGATGCTGCTTATACGCATGCTTCCGGTTCTGGAAGTGGAATACGAAACGGTATATCTGGGTGAAAAAACGCTTCTGGATGCTTTGGATACTTTTATTTCCTGCGCAGAGGAAACGCATTCATAGCGTTCAAGAAATGCTGCTGAAAAGAAGGTGCTGAGATGGAGAAAAGAAACAGGATCCTGATCGTGGATGATGACTGTGGAACGCTGGAGATGATGAAAGATACGCTGCAGCCTTTTTATGACGTAATGGCGTCTGATTCAGGCGCGAAGGCATTGTCTCTGCTGGAGAAAACAGCGTTGAAACCACTCTTCCGGACCTAATCCTCCTCGACATCAGCATGCCGGGGATGGACGGGTACGAAGTTTTAGACTCTCTGGAAGCGGATGAAGCGCTTAAGAAGATCCCTGTCGTGTTCCTTACCGGTCTCACGGACGAACAGGAGGAGATGCGCGGACTCACGCAAAATGTGCTGGATTATCTTAAGAAACCGGTCGGAATGAGGGTTCTCCTGATGCGGGTCCGGCATTACCTGAACCTCATAGCAGCCCGCAGCGAGTCCGGCAGTCTGGATCAGAAGCAGCTTGCCGCACTCACAGAGCCGCTCACCGGCAGGGAAACGGACGTAGCGGAGCTGATGGCTCAGTTCCGCTCTGACCGGGAGATCTCCGAGATGCTGAACATCTCCATGCCATACACCAAGAAACTGGTCAGCATCGTCAAGGAGAAGCTGGGTCTCGAAAAGCGCGGCGTCATCCGGCAATATCTGAAAAAATAAGGCATCCCTCAAAACGGGGATGCCTTTCCTCCTGTCATTCTTTTCAGATGAGATAACCTCATTATTTAACAGGTTTTGAGGTATACCATTCGTCAAAATACTGCCGCGCAAGCTCCGGGTCTACAGGATGATAAGGTTTCCCGGAATTTCTCATCTCTTCAAAACCGCTGCTGATACCGGCAAGAGGTATTTCCTCGATCTTCCTGACCCCCCGGTACTGTACGATTTCAAATTCCACTCTGCCGCCGATGTAGGCAATTACCTTATCGGAGGCAATGGTTCCCCGGTACAGGTGCTGTTCTCCCGGATGTGTCAGCTCATGCCGTTTCATAAACCATTCCGCCACTTCCTGAGAAAGTGTCCAGGACATGGAATATGCTGCTTGTTTGATATCTTCGCCTCCACCCCGATAAACGGTAAATGAATCCAGATTTCTGACAGAAGAAGGAAGGGCCTCCCGCCAATTCTCCGGGCGTATGATCCTTGCCTTCCTGACATATTTCCTGATAGCAGGATAATTATCGCCGTGATTGTCGTAATGATACATTGCGATCTCACACTTTTGCTCCAGAGACAGTTTGTTCTCATAAAAACGAATCATATAGTTTCCCATCTCCGCATTATAATGTGCCACTTTCTTGATGCCCGCCTGATCCTGGCTGTTCACGGCCTCCGACGCCATCCTTATCAGGATCGGCATATTATCATCCATTTCATAATACATGCTTCTCACTCCTTATTGCGATCTGATTTGTCAAATCCTTCACCTTTACCTGCATTGTAACACAGAAAGTCTGTTCGATACAGGCTGATATCATTTGGGATGAGGTGGCTTCAGCAAGCAATGGAGAAATATATATTTCTCCGCTTGTTGGGGCCGCCCCAATCCCCGCGAGCAGATGAGATCTGCTCCATCATCGGCTGACGCCTCGATGCTTTTCCTTCTCTAATCGATTCATAGAACTGTCAATACTCTGCCGTACCGCCTGCCACCTCTGCATCTCTTTTCTCGCTTCCCGGTACTGCTCATATTGTGATTTTTGCTGACCGGACAGCACCGACAATCTGGCATTCAGGTCTTTGAGTTTCGGAACTCTCTTTGGCTTATATTCCTCAAATGCCTTCTTGGCGGCATGATGGATCTGGATCTCTGCCCTGTGTGTCTCCAGATAATCATCCGGTCTGCCTCGGCGCTGATATTCCGCGAAAATCTCCCTGGTCCTGCCGTAGTCGAGGATATGCTGCTTCAATTTCTTAAGTTCCCGGATCTCACTTTCCGTTGCCTTCAACTGATCTGAAGCCTGCTCAAAATCCGAGAACGCTGCCGCCAGCTTCTCCTCCATCTGCCCGGTACTGGTGATCCCTTCCTCCCTGAGAATGCACATGGCGCTTGCCATCTGTTTGAGGTTAAACACCTTGGCCCACTGTTCATAGCCCTTGCCTTTTCCTTCGGACAGCTGCTTCTCAATATCGATCAGAAAGGCGATATCCGGAATTGGAGCTTTTCCGTTTTTTCCGGATCTCTCCGGGGCTGCAGGCCTGCTTTTTGAAGCATCATTCCCATCCAGGATGGCACGAATCGCCTCCTCTGTGAATTCCATCCCCAGCGTCTTCAGTCTCGTGAACCGCTTCTGTCCAGGGGCCTTGAGGGAGACATGTTTACCGCGCCTCACTTCATATCCATGCTCCTGCATCTGCCGGAGGAAATCTTCAAAATCCCTGCACCCCGGCAGCACTTCTACGATCGTTTTCTTAAGCTTCGCCTTCCAACTTGTACCGGTTTTTTCTGCGTTCCACTCGGCATAGTCCTTGCCTTTTTCTTCCGGCTCGGTAATGACGGAGTATCCTTTTTCCAGACAGAGTTGGTCGCTTATATCCCGGAGCAGATCGGCGGAACCCTTGACGTTATTGAACTTATGAGTGCAGTCCAGAGTCGTCGAATTGATAATCACATGGTTATGCACATGGGCCTTGTCGATATGGGTCGCCACGATGAACTGGTGCTGGCCGCCGGTAAACTGCATGGCAAGCTCGTAACCGACCCGGTTGGCTTCCTCCGGCGTGATCTCTCCCGGATAGAAAGCCTGGCGGATGTGATAGGCAATCACATCCTTTCCATGCTTTGGCTGCCGCCCTGTGATTATCTGATACTGCTGCTTGGAGAGCAGGAAATCCACTTCGGCGGAAGCGGGATCGCATTCATAGGAACTGACCAGGAGCCCGCCGTCCGTCTTATCCGGATTCATCACATAATCCGTCCTTGCGCCAAGCGATTGCAGAAGTGTTTTCCCGCGGTTCATATGCATCGGCATGATCCTTGTTGTCGCCATGTCATGTCCTCCTGATGGATTTCAGAGTGATGACCTCTGAGACCATCTTCTTGATCTGCTCTGCCTGTTCCCGGTATCCGTCCCGCAGTTCTGTAAGATCCTCCCGGGATATCCCGCCGGTCATATTGCAGCGCACCGCGATCTGGTTCACATTCGCTGCGGTCCGGTTCATAAGCTTCAGCATTTCCCGGAAGGCAGGCATATCCAGATTTACCACGAGGCCGTCGATCGCCATCTTGCGAAGGTATGCGCTCATGTTGCGGATGCCGCACTGCTGCATTTTCTGCTGTATCATTTCGTATTCATGATCGGTCAGTTTCAGGAGAAACTGTCTGTTTCTTATAGTACTCATTACATTTCCTTTCCGATCTTCAAGTGATAAAATGTATCACTTGAGTTGATGGTACCTGATAATATCAATATCTGTTTTTCAAGTTCTCATTTTGGTAACTTGATTTTTGACGTTTCCATACCTGTCACGTGACGATGGTGACGGTCGTGACGGTCATTTTAAGACCAGCCTGCCCTTAAATCTACCGTCACCATCGACACGACCGTCACGCTCATTTACTTTCCGGCTCAAATTCCTTATGAAGCGTGATCTGCCGGCCTGCATGAGTCCGTACTTTATCAAAGCGGATGCCGCACTCATTGAACAGTCTTGCCGCATTGATTCCGAGCCTCATGGTCAGCTTGTTAGGTGGGAGATCTGACTGTAGAACTGCAGCCAGTTCCGTCGGCGTGCCTGTCCAATCCGGATGATCCATGGTCACGAGTTCTGCCACAGCCTCCAGGAGCGGTTCCGGCTTTGCAGCCAGTACCTGCATATCCGCTGTCTCAAGCTCCCACAGAAGCGATTCCGAATTCCGGTTCAGATGCAAGCTCTGGTCAGGCTGGTCTCTTCCGGAGACATCGAGCACCGCCTCACAGCTGATGCGTCTCTCCTTGTGGAGAAGGAACGCGCCGTCTGCCGCACCAAGGAGCCCGTTCGTGCCGGAAATCATCTCAAACTTATCATCGGACTGCTGCTTCCTCGTATGGTGTACAAGGAGCAGGCAAATGCCAGCCTGATCCGCAAAATCCTTGAGCTTTACGATTACCTCATAGTCATTGGCATAGCTGTACCGGTCATCGGCATTTGCCCGGATCTTCTGCAGCGTATCGATAATAACCAGCCCGGTATCCGGCTGTTCTGACAGGAATCTACGCATCTGCCCGAGGAGACTTCCGTCCAGGGAATCTGCCCTCGTGGCAAGATGCAGTCTGTCCGTACACTCAGTGCCAAACATCCGGTACAAGCGCTCCTGGAGCCGCCTGGGATCGTCTTCAAGTGCCAGATACAGGACCGTGCTCTGCCGGACAGGGTACTCCCACAACGGAATCCCCGCCGCCACATGATAAGCGATCTGAAGCATCAGGAAGCTCTTGCCAAGCTTCGGGGCACCCACGAAGAGATAGGTGCCAGGATAGAGCAGGTTTTCGATCAGCGGCGGTCTTGCACGGTACACCTGGTCATACAGCTGTGTCATGCTGATAGTCGGGTGATAGGATGGGTCTTCCATGCGCCAGAACAACTCCTGAAAATCCATCTCCGGCACATCGGCATCTGCAGCTGCATTCTCCAGGGGCTGTTCCATCGCCGGTATCTCCTCCGCGATTCTGCCGTTGATTTCCGGCGCAGGATCCGCTATACTTGATGCATACATATTTGATGACGATTGCTCTGCGGCTGCGCCAACAGCCGGGTTCAGGGCAGTCGTTATTCTTTTCTGATCCATACACATTCTTCCTTTCTCATAAGCTGACATCTTCCTTTTGCATCCCGGCCATGACAGAAGAGATAAGGTCGATTCGGGTCAAGAGATCTTCACTTGCCGTCTGCCCGTCAGCAATCCGTCTCAGTTCGTCCTGGATCGCCCGCATTTCCAGCAAGAGTCCCCTATAAACCTTCGGATTCCCTTGAACTATCACCTCCCGGTCCGTGAGCTTCCGGATTATATAATCCTGTTTGGTTAATCCGGACACTCTCACCGCTGATTCGATGAGCATATCTTC
>JAFTFD010000007.1 GCA_017449745.1 Lachnospiraceae bacterium | reverse complement strand
GTGTACGCACCACCATGAAAGAAGCAGGTCTCCCCTTTCCTGACAGCAATATCTTTGTCGCTGGAACTGAGATGGAAACTGACACCGGATTATATGAGTTTGAAATGGGAAAACATCTGGTCGATCAGTTTCTATCCGAAAAGCATGGTTCCATCACAGCCATCATTGCCATCAACGACCTGACAGCTTTCGGCATTCTCCAGGCTTTCACCAGGAAGGGTATCTCCGTGCCGAAAGACATTTCCGTTATCAGTTTTGACAACCTGCCGTATTCCGGCATGATCTATCCGCCGCTGACAACAATTGAACTTCCATCTGCCAATCTCGGCACTTCGGCCTGTAAAATGCTCATCAGCATGATAGAAGGGCATTTCAGCCACCAGATCGGTATTACCTTTGATTTTCAGGGAAAACTGATTGACCGTGAATCTGTCCGCTATCTCAACAGAGCCGAACGGTCAACCTCCGAGCAATAGTATCCTCATCAAAACTCTACCGAGCTGCCATTTCCTGGTCGGTATGCTCTTGCCAGGTGTGGATACCCTTTTTTATCATAGTATTCCCGATTCAGCTTCTCTATCACAGCATATGTATTGCGAAAAGAGCTCTCTCCGGATAAAATTGAAGATGTTCTGCTGAAGCTTTCTCTGATCTTCCACTTCACGGAGCTTAGCGTTGCTGACATTCATCATGCTGCCGGGATGCGGTGGAAGAATTATGAGGACGCTGTACAATCCGCTACGGCTGAACGTCTCCATGCGGCGTATATCGTCACCCGAAATGTGAAAGATTTCAAAGCAGGAAGAATTCCAGCCCTTACGCCGTCAGAATTGTTGGCACGTCTATCGGATAGGGGAGGTTTCGACCTCCCCTTCCACACCACGTAGCGTATTGTTCGGTACTACGCGGTTCGTAAGTTTTCACAGACTTTCTGGTACTGGTCGAGCATGGACGTATATCCTGCTCTGGCCAGTCTTTCTTTTGTAATGACCGAGTTGAGCATCATGGCTGCTCTCCAAGGTCATTTTCTACAGTTGGCCATTTCGTGGACCTTCCATTCTTCTATGTGCAGCCTTTGAAGCATCCGATAGCGCGTTCGCACCCTTTTCCATTGCTTCCATATCACTGTCCGTATCCGATGGCGAAGCCACTCATCCGTTTCCTTCATCAGCTTCCGCATATCTGCAAGCTTGAAGTAGTTTACCCACCCGCAGATATATGCTTTGAGTTTCTGTTTTCGTTCCTCGCTGCTCCACCGGTTGCCTCGACATGTTAGTTCTCTGAACCTCTTCCGCATCTTCACAACCGATTTCTGATGAACTCTCAGCCTGCATTTTCCCTTGTGCCGGTAGAATCCATACCCAAGATATTTCACCTTGCCGACGTGTGCCACTGTAGTCTTTTCGAGATTGACTTTCAGGAAAAGTTTCTCCGTGATGTACGGTATTATGTTCCTCATGGTACGTTCCGCGCTCTTCCGCGATTTGCAGAAGATCATGCAATCATCTGCATAGCGCACAAACTTGTGTCCTCTTCTCTCCAGCTCCTTATCCAGCTCATTGAGCATGACATTTCCGAGCAACGGACTGAGGGGGCCTCCTTGCGGCACTCCCTCTTCTGTACTGTGAAATCCGCCGTCTTCCATGACTCCCGCGTTGAGATACTTATGGATCAGCGATATGACCCGTCCGTCCTTGATTGTCCGTGACAGCACCTCTATCAATTTGCTGTGGTTCACTGTGTCAAAGTATGCTGCCAAGTCCATGCTCACCACAAATGCATATCCCTCGTTAACCAATTGTTGGCAGCGCTTCAATGCATCATGCTGTCCTCTTCCCGGGCGGAATCCAAAGCTGTTGTCCGAGAACTGCACCTCATACAGAGGCGTTAACTCCTGCGCTATCGCCTGTTGTACCATTCGGTCTACCACCGTCGGTATTCCAAGCTTCCTTACTTTGCCTTTCTCTTCCTTGGGTATTTCTACCCGCCGAACCGGATTGGGTTTATATTTCCCTTCCCTCAGCTGTTGGATCAGTTCTTCGCCGTGCTCTTCCAGGTAGGGCAGAAGTTCATCCGCCTGCATCCTGTCGATCCCTGCGCTTCCCTTGTTCCTTTTCACCCTGCGGTATGCCTTGTTAAGGTTTCCCGTCCTGATGATCAACTCCAGCAGGTTGTTCGTCCATTCGTCTGTAATGGCGTCGTCGTCCCCTGCAATCCTCTGACGGTCGCACACTTCTGCCTGCTCTCCCTGTTCCGCAGTTACCATCAGCAGATAGTCTTCTATATGAAGTTGTCTATGCTCAAATCCGTCTTTGGTTGCCATGGTTTGCAACGTCTCCTTACGTTCGGCCCTTTCCCACTGTCATATGCCACCGGGTCTTGTACTACGGCCTCTGCTGACTTCTCACGGCAAGCTTTACTCCGCGACAACGAATACTCTATCGCCTTTGCCGCGTCCGCGAGATCTCCCCGGGTACTCACACGTTCTTTCCCGCTTATACCTGCCCCGTATACTGTTGGCGTTCCGTGCAGCTTTTGGACTTTAGTCTGTTATGCGACCTTATCCACGCCTTTCAGCCTTTCCGGACATCTTTTACAGGCCAGCGTTTTGCCTCCGTCTTCCTTCAGACTCCACCTCGCGATGGCGCCCCTGACTTTGGCTGTATCCTTCCCGCTGCCGGGCGGATTCGGGACTTTCACCCTTTAGACCGTGCGCTCGCCGGGCGCACATAAAACAGGGATGCCGTTTCCGGCACCCCTGCAAGGTTTGTTTTTTGCTTCTCCGAAATTTAAGTTTACGGATTCATTAATTCAACATCTCTGAAGACAACCTGAACCTTCATATCTCTCTGAGGCATCTTGAACTGATAGGTCCATCCAGAACTGTCATGAGTCAAATCGCCCATAGTGAGGTTCGTATCTCCGATTGTAACCTGAGCCAATGTTCTCTCAGCAGTGAAGTTGCTGTCAGGAATGCAGATTTCAATGATATCCCCGGGTTCAACTGGATCAGTCGTAGATTTGCTGTATTCTCCAACATTACCAGCATTGATTGTAGTAGCTCCCCATGTAGCAGACGGTCCAAGATTTTCAATTGTGAAATTCTCGCCAGTAGTGCCCACGCAGCTATACAGGATCTTATATTCAACAGCACTCACAATCGGTTCTGTTGTCACCCTAAATGTGACAGTAGGTGTAGTTCCGCTTGCATCCTGTTCTGTAATTGTATACCAGTAGGCATCACCGTAAGGAGCGAGGACCTCAGTAAATCCACCACTGCTGATCTTTTCTACTTTAATCAGTTTATACCCGCTATTAACGGTAAATGTAAGTCCAACGATGGATCCAACATCCACACTGATACCATCTTTGGCAAGGGCTTCATTCACATACATTTGTACGTTGGAATATCCGCTGACTCCGTAAACAGGATTGTATGCAAGTGCGGGGCTCTGATCAAATCCTCCCGGTCCATATGTCACTCCAGCATTTAC
>JAFTFD010000139.1 GCA_017449745.1 Lachnospiraceae bacterium | reverse complement strand
TGCTGCGCTTCCCGATCGCCTATTCCGTCGCGATCTCAACGCTCCTGTGCCTGGGATATCAGGGACTCTCACTTGCAACACTCTGCCAGCAGATGGTCAAGGGCATCAGCTCCTTCTCCCTGATGGCGGTGCCGTTCTTCATTACCATGGGCGTGCTCATGGGCTCCGGCGGTATTTCCGAAAAACTGCTGAACCTCGCCGATGCATGCGTCGGCTGGATGACCGGCGGTCTTGCGATGGTCAACATCGTGGCTTCCTATTTCTTCGGCGGTATTTCCGGTTCCGCTTCCGCGGATACGGCTTCCCTGGGCTCCCTTGAGATCCCTATGATGGTCGACAGAGGTTATGATGTTGACTTCGCAACAGCCGTTACGATCTCTTCCTCTGTTGAGGGTATGCTGGTTCCTCCGTCCCACAACATGGTCATCTATGCGACGACAGCAGGCGGCATTTCTGTAGGAAGCCTGTTCCTCGCGGGATACCTTCCGGGAGCAGTCCTGGCAGGTTCCCTGATGGTCCTGTCCTATATCCTCTCCAAGAAGAGAGGATATCCGAAGGGACAGCCTTTCAGCCTCTCCAGACTGGGTAAGGAATTCGCAACTTCCATCTGGGCGCTGTCCGCGATCCTGATCGTTGTCGTCGGCGTCTGCGCCGGTGTGTTCACAGCGACAGAGTCCGCTGCTATCGCCGTCATCTACTCCCTGCTGGTCTCTGTCTATGTTTATAAGGGACTGACATGGAAGGGCGTGTGGAAGGCACTGGACCAGTGCGTGGATACTCTGTCCATCGTCCTGATCCTGATCGCGACCTCCAACGCATTCGGCTACTGCCTGACAACACTGCACGTGCCGTCACTGGCTGCCAACCTGATCCAGGGTGTCTCCGATAACCCGTACGTCATCGCGCTCCTGCTGAACCTGATCCTGCTGGTCCTCGGCATGATCATGGATATGGCGCCGATCATCCTGATCACAACGCCTATCCTGCTGCCGATCGCGACATCGATCGGGATCGATCCCATCCAGTACGGTATCATGCTGGTCCTGAACTGCGGTATCGGCCTTCTGACACCGCCTGTCGGCGCGGTCCTGTTCATCGGCTCCGGTATTGCGAAGAGACCTATGGAGAAGGTCGTCAAGGAAATGGTGCCTTTCTACCTGTTCATGGTCATTGCACTGATCCTGATCACTTTCATTCCGGCAATCTCTCTGTCTATTCCGTGGGCAATTGGCTACGGCGGCTGATCGATCCGGTTATAAGATCAATAAAATTTCAACACATAGAAGGAGATGCCGCGAACGGTATCTCCTTTTTATGATATACTGTTGTACCGGAAGCCAAAACGGCGGCGCATACACATGGTGCATAGTAAATAACGTAAACGGCGGCGCTGCGTGCAAGAACCCCGGCATCGGGAAATGGCATCTGTATAGGAAAATAGAAGAGAGGGAGATCCGGCTGACCAAAGAGACCGGATCGCAAATATTGATGAAATACGAGTATACCTACAGAAACACACCGGAAGACTACTGGAAGTTCAGAATAGAAAACTATTACAGAAACTGGACAGCCCTGGTAAGCGTAATATTCACGCTTTCCATTCTGGCGCTGACGCTCAGCAAGTGGAACGCAACGAACGGGCTGGGAAAAGCGATCCTCGTCCTGCTCCTCATTCTGTTTCCCGTGATCCAGCCGTTATTTACCTATTTTACGTCGATCCGGGACGCACAGGCGATCAAGGTGGATACGACCCTGGCCTTCGATGAAAAAGGCATGGAGATCTGCGTGCAGAAACATATCCAGCGGATCCCGTGGAAAAAATTCGTCCCCAATGAAAAGGGCGGCGGCATGGTGATCCTGAGGAAGAGCATGCTGGTCATTGTTCCCGATCAGATCCACGCCTATCTGATCCCGAACCGCGCATTCGGCACGGCGAAAGAGAAAGAAGAGCTGTTTTCTTTTATTACCGGTCAGCTTCGCAGCGCCGGCGTACTGCATTAAGGAGTCAAATATTAAGGAAATAAATATTAAGGAGTCAAACCGGCTCCACTCATCATGACTGTGCCTTAATCCGGGCTGTCAGAGCGAAGGCTTCGGATCTGCTCCACGATATCCATATATTCCGCACAGTATTTCTGATACAGAGGTTCCATGGCATCATGGAACTTCTGTTTTTCATTTTCAGAGAGGGTGATCTCGACCGTTCCTGCGGCGAGATCGCGCTCCCTTGCGGCCTCTTCGCGAGAATTCCAGAGCATGCGCTCATATTGGGCGGAGAGCCGGGAACACTCTTTTATGATCTCTTTGTCTTCCTCGGATAGCTGCTCCCATGTCACAGAGGATATGATCTGTATTTCAGGGAGACGCATGTGCTCGTCGAGAAGATAGTACGGAGCGACTTCGTTGTGGCGCATGGTGTCGTAAGAGGACCAGTTATTCTCCGCTCCGTCAGCGTCGCCCCGCTGAATCGCGGAATAGACGTTTTCATAGCTGACCGGCAGCGCCTCTGCGCCAAGGAGCCGGACCATATCCTCCATCATTTCATTCGGCTGGACGCGGATGACCAGCCCTTTCATTTCTTCCAGGGAATAGACCGGGTCTGTGAAGTAAAAATTGCGGACGCCGGCATCGTACCAGGAGAGCGGAATGATACCGGTGTTCTCAAAAGAAGAAGCCACCGTATCGCCGATCTCTCCATCGAGAACAGCCCACATGTGATCTGCGTCGGTATATAAATACGGCAGCATCAGCACCCGGGACATGCTGCTGTAAGGAGTCACCGTAGGAAGGGAGCAGCGGACAAAATCGATGCCGCCGAAGCGCACCTGCTCCAGAGTCGAGTTCTCGTCGCCAAGCTGCGAGTTCGCGTAGACCCGGATCTGAATGCGTCCCTCCGTGCGCTCATTGACAAGCTGCGCAAAGCGGTAAGCGCCCTGCGTCGTCGGAAAGTCCTCCGTCTGGTTTTCGGCATAGGTGAAAACAAATTCAGGAACTGTGTCATATACGACCGTCGTCTCATTTGTGAGCAGCTGGGGATCTTCTGACTCCCTGGCTGGTTCGCTGGCTGTTTTATTCGCGCAGGCTGTGAAAAGAGAGCACGCCAACAGGATGACAGCGGCCAGGCTCCGAACCCTTGCCGGATGGCGGTATAGTCTCATGGCTGCGTCCCTCCATTTGCGGCTGCGGTATCCCCCGCATCCCGATACTCTGAGGGGCTGACGCCCCTGACGCGCCGGAATACTTTTGTAAAATAGTTGGGGTCCGGATATCCGACTGCTTTTCCGATCTCCTTGATGCTCAGCCGGCTGGTGCGGATCAGGTCCTCCGCCTTTTTCATTCTGTAATCTGTCAGGTAGCTGACGAAGCTGTGCCCGAAATACTGCTTGAAGAGCTTACAGAAATAAGCTTCGGAATAGCCGAAGTGATCGGAGATCTCCTGAACGGACAGATCTTTTGTATAATGGGCGGCAATGTAGGAGAGGATCTCCCTCTGAAGATTTTCAGTGCCTGAATCCGGGCGTGAGGAGAGTGCATCAGGGAGCTGTGAAGTCGCTGATGAGGAGGACCTTAAGTCCTCTGTAACTGCCTGCTCTTCTTCATTGACGGAGCTGAGCCGGATGGCTTCATCCACGGCGCTGATCAGCTCGTTCTCGTCGCAGGGTTTCAGCAGATAATCGAGGGCGTGAACGGAGATGGCCGCTTTCGCATAGGAAAACTCATCAAAAGCAGTCAGGAAAAGGATACAGCAGGACCTGTCCGCTTTCCGGATCTCTTTTGCGGCTTCCAGGCCGTTTACGCCGGGCATTTCGATATCCAGGATCACGATCCGGGGATGCTGCTGCGCATAGATCTCCAGTGCCTCCCGGCCGTTTTTGGCAGTCAGGACATCACAGCTGTCTCCGTAGTATTTTTTCAGCTTCTTTTCCAGAACGGTGCGCTCGATGACTTCATCGTCAGCAATCAGTATTTTCAGCATATTTTGCCTCTTCTCCCGTGCGTTGTATCAAAAAGCATCTGATTTTTCATAGAAGGTATCTAACAATACCCGATCTGACCATAGAGGACAGCAAATGACATCTGATCGGATCTTTGATTGGATCTCAGATAGGATCATAAGGGGATCCTGATCATAATTGCGGTCCCCTCGCCGGGGACACTGTGGATCTGCATGACTGCGCTGTCCGGATCCCGCTTATGGAGCTCCTCCGAGTAGAGAGAATCCAGCCGCTGATAGAGGTTGCCAAGCCCGATCCCGATGTGGGCATCGGACGGCCTTCCCGCCAGTTTGTCCTGCAGGCTCTGCAGCGCTTTCTGCGACATTCCTCTGCCGGTGTCTTCCACACTGATCGCCAGGACATCGCTGCTCCGATCGATCCGGACCACGATCCGGCCGCCCTGCTCCTGCCTGGATATCCCGTGGATGACGGCATTTTCAACCAGCGGCTGCAGCATAAATACCGGAACCATAGTACTGCTGAGGTCGTCATCAAGTTCGGATCTCGCGGGGATCAGTTCATATTGGATCCTCTCTCCGAAGCGCATTTTCTGAAGATACAGGTAGTCCTCCGAGACGTCTAACTCCTGCGAGAGGGAGACGAACTGATCGGTAGTGTGCAGGTTGTAGCGGAAAAGGCGTGAGAGGGAGCGGATCATACTGTCTGTCGTCTGCGCCTCCTCAAGCTCCGCCATACCCGAGATCGTGTTAAGGGTGTTGAAGAGAAAATGCGGTTTGATCTGGCTCTGCAGCAGATCCATTCTGGCGGCGTCGAGGCGTTTCTCCATCTCTGCCCGCTCCATGGCTTGGTTATGGAGCTGCTCTGACAGACGCTGGTTTTCCTGCAAGGTAAGGATATTTTCCCGCGTAGCCCGCTTCATCTGGGAAAAAGAGTCCACCAGCTCGCCGAGCTCATCTTTATTGGAGACCGTGATATCCGCCACTTCCAGGTCACCGCGCGAGATGCTGCGGGAAGCTGCGGCAAGGGCCTGTATGGGATCAACGAACGAGCGACCGAAAATACGGGTGAAGCTGACGGCGGCGATGAGCAGGATGAAGGCAAGGAGCAGCTGAAAATACGGCATGGACTGCAGCATCGGGTACTTCAGGTCATAGACCTCGCTGGCATGATCGACCGTCAGCTGGGAGAGCGTCTGCATATATCCCTTGATATATGCCTGCATATCATAGACGCGATACAGGAGCTGTACGGATTCCTCGTCCTGTTCCAGGGCTGAGGCAACGGAAAAAGGGGCGTTGTATTCCGTGAGTCGGCTGCTGATGGAATCCCTCAGGACAGCGTAGCTCTTGTAGGCATTGCGGATACGCCATGTCCTGGCAAAACGCTCGGCGCCGATCTCCCTGTAATCAGAGGGGAGAAGAGCAATGCTGCTCTTGGTATGAACGATGCTCTGTTCCAGGCGGGAGAGATTCTCTTCAGACGGCGTATGTACATAAGCGCGGAAGGCGGTCTCCTCGGCTGTCATGGCATCCTGCACGCTTTCGCATTGGGAGATCTCCCGCAGGATCCGGTTCACCTCGCCGGTCGAAAATCGTATGGAATAAATGTTAAAACCGGCGGTCATAACGATCCCGAACAGGAGAAAGAGGACAAAGAGCCGCATCTTTGATCCGATGGAAAGCGCCAGCCAGTATTCTTTGAATTTTCTCATGATAATTCTGCAATTAACGGAATAGAAACAGTTCGATTGGAACAGGCAGATACGTTCTCATTTTAAGCGAAACCATATTCGTGTGCAAGAGAGGGAATCACGGAGACAGGGGACGGTTCTCTGTCTCCTGGTATTAGTTTTTTTTGCAAAAAGAAGGCAGATGGTCTGCCCGGGAACGCTGCCGCTGTGGCGCGAATCTCCCGGGCAGACCATCTGCCTTCTTTTAAATATCACCTGACATATACATATATAGGAGACAGAGAACCGTCCCCTGTCTCCTTGGGACAAAGGGGTCTGTCACCGTGTCCCATTCCACTATCGGTTGAAGACATAAAAAAAACGGAAAACCGAAATCGGTTTTCCGTGAGAGCGATAGACGAGGCTCGAACTCGCGACCTCCACCTTGGCAAGGTGGCGTACTACCAACTGTACTACTATCGCATCTGTTGTTTTGTGTCCCTCAAGGACAAGACATAGTCTACCGCATACAGAGGCGATTGTCAAACAAAAAATTAAAGAAAGTTTTCGAGAAGAAAATGAACTGAAAATCAGACAATTCAAATAATTAAAAGAACGAATGAGATCAGGAAAAAGTGCTTAAGAATGTGAACAGCCGACGTACATTTCCTTGAATTCTTGTGCAGATCTGAACCGTAACAAATTGACTTTTTTATCAGTGTGCAGTATATTTTTGTTTATCGTTTTAACGTGGTAACGCGAGTTGTTTAGGATGAAAATCGGAACAGGGATCAAACCTAAGAGCATGCGCTGCCGAAAATCAGTTTCTTATTTTATGGAGGCTATTATGAAAAATGTTAAGAAGTTTCTCTCTGTAGTCATGGCTGCTGCTATGGCTGCCAGCCTGCTCGTAGGCTGCGGCGGTTCCGCATCCGGCAGCATAGAGGCTGCTCCCGCTGCGGAGGCTGCTCCTGCAGCAGAGGGTGCTGAGGCATCCGGCGCTGCTACCTTCAAGTTCGGCGCGATCGGACCTCTGACAGGCGCGGCTGCCAACTATGGCACAGCTGTCGTAAATGCTGCACAGATCGCTGTTGACGAGATCAACGCGGCCGGCGGTATCAACGGCTACCAGATCGAGTACAAGGGCGAGGATGACGAGCTGGATTCCGAGAAGTCCGTCAACGCTTACAACACGCTGAAGGACTGGGGCATGCAGATCCTGATCGGTTCCGTCACATCCGGCTGTTCCATCGCAGTTTCCGAGAAGACCAAGGCTGACAACATGTTCCAGCTGACTCCCTCCGGATCCGCTGAGGACTGCGTCAAATATGACAACGTCTTCCGTGTATGCTTCTCCGATCCTAACCAGGGTATTGCTTCCGCAGACTACATCGCTGATAACGGCCTGGCAAGCAAGGTCGGCGTCATCTATGACAGCTCCGACGTTTATTCTTCCGGTATCAACACCAAGTTTGAGGGCGAGGCTGCTGCCAAGGGCCTTGAGATCGCAGTTTCCGAGGCTTTCACAGCTGATTCCAACACAGACTTCACTGCTCAGCTGCAGAAGTGCAAGGATGCCGGCGTTGAGCTGATCTTCCTGCCGATCTACTATACACAGGCTGCTACGATCCTGACACAGGCCAGCACGATGGGCATGGATGTCACATTCTTCGGCTGCGACGGCCTTGACGGCATGCTGGATATGGAAAACTTCGACAAGTCCCTGGCAGAGGGCGTTATGCTCCTGACACCTTTCGCAGCAGATGCTGAGGATGAGCTGACACAGAAATTCGTCGCTGCATACCAGGATAAGTACGGCCAGATCCCGAACCAGTTCGGCGCGGACGCTTATGATGCAGTTTATGCGATCAAAGCCGCTATCGAGAAGGCAGGCGTGACACCGGATATGTCCGTCTCCGATATGTGCGAGGCTCTTAAGACTGCTATGACTGAGATCACAGTCGCAGGCCTGACCGGCGAGATCACATGGGAAGCAAGCGGCGAGCCCAGCAAGACTCCCAAGGCTGTCGTGATCACAGACGGCGCTTACAAGTCCATGCAGTAATTACTGCGCTTTACAGACGGTAAGGCGGTCCATAGTAACTCCTGATCAAAGGGGAGGGATGTCCAGACGGATGTCCCTCCCATTATTATATGATGCTAAGGCCAAAAGGCAGAAAAGCATGCCGTGCCTGCACAAGCAAGCTTTTCCAGACTCAATTTCTGGCTGTTTCAGCCCTCTTCAGCCCGTTTTACGGTTCCGGCAGTGGCGCAGTATACAGAAAAATGATAAAATAATAAGGTTAAAGATAGCAGCAACATAATCAACAATCTCCAAAGGAATCCATATGATCAGCTTTATCACAAATCTCATCAATGGTCTGAGCCTTGGCAGTATTTACGCGATCATAGCCATCGGATACACGATGGTCTACGGTATAGCCAAAATGCTGAACTTCGCTCACGGCGATATCATCATGGTCGGAGCCTATGCCGCTTTCACCATCATCACTACCTTAAAGCTCCCGGCGGGTCTTGGTATTATCACCGCGATCGTGTGCTGTACGCTGTTTGGCATCACGATAGAGAAGATCGCATACAAACCGCTCAGAAAAGCGGCATCTCCGCTGGCGGTCCTGATCACGGCCATCGGTGTCAGCTATTTTCTGCAGAACTCCGTCCTGCTGATCTTCGGGTCTGACCCCAAGATCTTCTCCTCTGTTGTCCCGTTCCGAACCGTTGAGATCGGGCCTTTTATCATTCCGGGAACGACGATCGTGAGTATTATTGTGAGTATCCTGCTGGTCAGCCTCCTGCAGTTTTTCATCAACAAGACAAAGCCGGGCCAGGCGATGCTGGCCTGCGCGCAGGACAGGGACGCGGCAGCGCTGATGGGCATCAGCGTCAACAGGACGATCTCCATGACCTTCGCGATCGGCTCCGCCATGGCGGGCATCGCGGGCGTTCTGCTGTGCTCCGCTTATCCGTCGCTCAGCCCGTATACAGGTTCGATGCCCGGCATCAAGGCGTTCGTTGCGGCTGTTTTCGGCGGGATCGGCTCCGTTCCAGGAGCAATGATCGGCGGCCTGACCCTGGGCGTCATCGAGATCCTTTCAAAGACATATATTTCATCGCAGCTGTCTGACGCGATCGTGTTTGCGGTGCTGATCGTAGTGCTGCTCGTAAAACCGACAGGTCTTATGGGCAAGGTCGTGCAGGAGAAGGTCTAATGAAACTGAACAGACAATCAAGAGACAATCTGGTCACGATCGGTATGGTCGCGGCCATGTACATAGCCGTCCAGATCTTAAACGGCATGGGAATGATCAACAGCCACATCGGCGGACTTCTGGTGCCGCTGTGCGTCTACGCCACGATGGCGGTCTCCCTGAACCTGGTCGTAGGTATTCTCGGAGAGCTCTCGCTCGGACATGCGGGGTTCATGTGCATCGGGGCGTTCGCCAGCGCCTTTTTCTCCAAGTGTATGGCGGAGACGATGGGCAAGTTCCCCAGGTTCCTGATCGCGATCCTGATCGGAGGGATCGTGGCCGCGATCTTCGGGTTCCTGATCGGTATTCCGGTCCTTCGCCTTAACGGCGACTACCTGGCAATCGTCACGCTGGCTTTCGGCGAGATCATCAAAAATATCATCAACGTCCTTTATATCGGCAGGGATGAGAACGGCCTGCATTTTTCCATGCAGAGCGCTTCCAAACTGAATATGACGGAAAACGGAGAAATGATCATAAACGGCCCGCAGGGAATCACCGGAACGCCGTTTGATTCGACATTTACGGTAGGCATTATCATTCTGCTCGTCTCCGTCATCGTCGTACTGAACCTGACCAATTCGAGAGACGGGCGCGCGATCATGTCGATCCGTGACAATCATATCGCGGCGGCCTCGGTCGGCATTCCGGTCACAAGATACAAGATGCTGGCCTTCACGCTTTCAGCCGGAATAGCTGGGTGCGCCGGAGCTCTGTACTCCCACAACCTGGCATCCCTGATCGCGACACCGGCGCGTTTCGGCTACAACATGTCGATCCTGTTCCTGGTCTTCGTCGTGCTGGGCGGCATCGGCTCCACGAG
>JAFTFD010000138.1 GCA_017449745.1 Lachnospiraceae bacterium | reverse complement strand
TGTTTCAGCGGGATTGTCCCGCTGACACTCTTCGTCATAATACGAGACTTAAGATAACCGGAACGGAAATCAGGCCGACGATATTCGAAATCACCGCCATGCTGGCGCCTGTTGTCAGATCCCCGCCATAGGCCGCCGGAAAGATAATTGTATTCATTCCCAGCGGCATGGTGGCAGTGAATAATACGTACAGAAGAACTTCTTCTGGCGTTCCGATACCTTAAACAGGAAATAAACGCCTATGGGAATAAGGATCGTGCGCAGCAGTGTAAGTATATAAACCGGCTTTACCTTCAGAAGCTTCCGGATTTCAAATTTGCCGATTACATACCCTGTTAAGAACATAGCCAGGGCAGAAAAACACGCGGCTAATGAACTTAACGTCGATGTGACAAATACTGGCAGCGGAGGATGCGTGATTCCGAGAAGAATTCCCAGCAGCATGAATCCGAACATCGGGTTCAACAGAGATTTCCAGGTAAATTTCTTTTTCCCTCCGGTCAGCCAGACGATGCCGATACTGTAAACCAGGATCGTTCCAGGCAGGGAGAAAATTAGATAGCTGAACAGTTTATCCTGGCCGAACAGCCCCAGAATCAGGGCATTTCCCATAAAGCCCATGTTCGTGATCATGAACGAGTATTTATACAACCCCTGAACACCCTTGTCTTTTGAAAATAAGGGCCCCAGCAGAATACCGATCAGCATGGACAGGCCATAGTAGAAGCAGCTGTACACCAGGAGCGGTACATTCGCCGTAAGATTCTCCATTGTACAGTTATTATAAAAGGAGTTGATAATAAGCGCCGGCATGACTACAAAGCTCAGCAGCTTTGAAATCGTCTGGTCTGCATTGTCTGGGAGCAGCTTCATCTTATTCACGGCCCAGCCAACCATGATGCAGGCATTCTTCATATTATGGAATTGCCCGTAAACATTTTGTCATCCAATTCGATGTAGCTGTTTACGTTAGGTGAACATGAACAGTTACCTATTTGATTTCATTTCACAATTTCATAAATACTGTCTACGCCTGCCTTTTCTTCAAAGAGGCGTTTCAGTTCGAGGTTCTTATCCCATTTCGCCTGCGGATAGCTTCCATACCGTCTCTTAATGTCCGACATCCTGACGACTATATCAACCACGCCTTCCGCCATGGCTATGCTGTCACACAGCTGGATCAGACGGTCATAGTCATCATATACGCACGCATTCAGCGCAGTTCTTAATTCACTTTCCTGTTCAGGGTCAATATCGCACTTTCCCATATCGTCCTCAAACCGCTGTGTATTATAAGAATGCGTCAGACATACCTTCGCAACCGCTTCATAACCCAGCTCATTCATGTACTTCCAGCCATAGTAGACATGCTTAAGCTGCCCGATGCCCGCGCGCCTGCCGACATCATGAAGAAGGCCGAGGACATAGGCCTTGTCTGCATTCATGCCCGTACGTGCGGCGATCTGTTCTGCACACTTAGCCACATTCCGGCTGTGCAAAACCCACGGGCCCGGATTGCACTGCTCCGCCTCCGTAAGTATCTGTTCTGCTTTTTCACGATCCGGATATGCTTCCATGTTCATCATCTTCACCTTCTCCTGACACAATCCCATCCGCATGAAGTTCCTGCTGCTTCCTTGATTTATTTTATCATCCCCCGGAATACCATCCTTCAGATCATTATATGGAATGCTTTCCTTCAGATCTTCATATGGATATCGTCCTTCACATAGCCATATGAAAACTTCTTTCTGATTATCATATCTGAGATGTAGCAGACATGGCAACATGAACAGGCTAGGATTTGACAACTTTCCTGATCGGATAGTGATATCTTCCGAAAAGTGGTTTCGTTACAATAACCACATCAGACAGCGATCCACAGGTAATGCAAAGTAATGTATGAAAAAAACAGAGTCAGAAAAAGTCTCTGATGAGATACACAGAAGGAGGAAGAAAAAATGCCAGCGAAAGGAAGAGAGATGCCAGCAAAAGCAACTACAAAGAAGAAACCGCTGAAGACGAGACTGGTCCTGAGCCTGCCGGTTTACCTGATGATGCTGCCGGGACTGCTGTACCTGTTCTGCAACAACTATCTGCCCATATTCGGTATCATCATCGCATTTAAAAAGGTCAATTGGTCTTTGGGACTGATGAAGAGTCCCTGGGCAGGCCTGGATAATTTTGAATTTTTGCTCAAGAGCAGGGAAACGGCCAGAATGATCAGGAATACGGTTCTATACAATATCGTGTTCATCGTATTGGGAACGATCCTGGCCATCGCCGTCGCTATCCTGCTCAATGAGATCTACAGTAAATTCTTCAAATCAACCTACCAGAGCCTGATCCTGCTGCCGTATCTGATGAGCTGGGTAGTTGTGAGTTATCTGGCCTATGCGTTTTTGTCCAACGAAACCGGATTCGTGAATAACTCACTGCTTCCGGCGCTGGGGAAGGATCCGGTCAACTGGTACCAGAACGCCAGATACTGGCCATTTATCCTCACTTTTGTAAATTTCTGGAAATCCATCGGCTTCAACATGGTGATTTATTATTCCAGCATTATGGGGATCAGCGCGGAATACTACGAAGCAGCCCGGCTGGACGGCGCGGGAAAATGGAAACAGATTACCAACATTACGATCCCGCTCCTTCGGCCGACCGTCATCACCTTGTTCATCATGAGTGTCGGGAGAATCTTCGCATCCGATTTCGGACTATTCTATCAGATTCCCAGAAACCAGGGTGCCCTGTATGCGACAACGCAGACCATCGATACTTATGTATATAATGCATTGATGCGGCTCGGAAACATCTCCATGTCCAGTGCAGCCTCTGTGCTGCAGTCCATCGTGGGATTCATCCTGGTTATCGTCGCTAACGCAATTGTTCGCAGATATGAAGAGAATTCAGCATTATTCTAAACAGGAGGCAGTCATGGAAGGCAAGATGTACAAAAGTGATAAGCAAATGCAGACAATTGCACATGTCGTACTGGGACTGATGACACTCTCTTCTTTATTGCCTTTTGTCCTTCTGGTTATCTCCTCCTTCACGGAAGAGAGTTATGCGACCAGATACGGCTTTGGTTTCTTTCCGAAAGCATGGAGCCTTGGTGCGTATCAGTATCTGATGAATGAGTGGAACCAGATCGGCCATGCATACCTGATTACCTTTATCGTAACTATTCTGGGAACACTGATCGGGATGGTCTGCTCAACGATGCTGGCATACGGCCTGACTAGGGATATCGTCGGCAAGGCATTCCTGAATTTCTATGTGGTATTTACGATGCTGTTCTCCGGAGGAATTGTGGCTTCCTACTATGTCTGGAGCAACCTCTTCCATATTAAAAATACAATCTGGGCACTGGTTTTCCCGGGATTGATGATGAACGCATTCAATATCATTCTGGAAAAAAACTATTTTAACAACAATATCCCCGAATCTCTGATTGAGAGTGCCAAGATCGATGGTGCAGGCAACATCAGAACATTTATTTCCATCGTCCTGCCGCTGTCGAAGCCGATCCTGGCAACCATTGGCCTGATGAGCGCGATATCCTATTGGAATGACTGGACCAATGGCTTGTATTATGTCGATCAGGCAGCTTTCTATTCCCTTCAGCAGGTGCTGAATAACATCAATGAGAACGCGTCTTTCCTGGCCAGCAATTCCACACAGATGTCCAGTATGCTGCACGGAACGGCGTCCATTCCGACGACAACAATGCGTATGGCAATCGCGGTGATTGGAATCCTGCCGATGGTGATCGCCTATCCGTTCTTCCAGAAATATTTTGTAAAGGGCATTACGATCGGAGCGGTAAAAGGATAATTTATCACGGGACTTATCAGGATCGATTTTCCTGATTATCATTAATAACAATAGAAAAGGAGATAAAGATGAAAAAAAGACTGGCAGCATTATTCATGGCAATATCCATGGGAGCGACCCTCCTGACCGGATGCGGCGGAGCCTCTTCACAGAATGAGACATCGCCGCAGACAGACAGCAGTGCAGCAGAATCTCAAAGCAGTACGGATGCCTACAACGTAGTGATATCCTATGTTACCCTGGGCTCTGATCCGGTTGACCTGAAGATGGTACAGGATGCCATGAGTGATTACACGATGGAGAAATTCGGCTGTACCGTAACACTGAAATCTGTCCCGATCTCGAATATGACATCCGAGTATAACCTGTGGGCATCGTCCGGGGAAGATATCGATCTCCTGTGTCTGTTCATGCAAAACATCGGCACCATGGTCGATGAAGGAAAGATAATTCCCCTGGACGATTACATGACGGAAGAGAATACTCCCAACCTCCTTTCCATTGCCGACAGTAATCCGTTCCTTTCCGGCGGTCTGTACAACGGTATCCAGTATGGCATCCCCGTGGTGAATCCCTCCCAGGGAGAAGGAAAAGCCATGTATGCTGTAGGTTCCTATCTGGATTCCGTGGATTACGAATCCAAGGACATCTATACTTACGAAGATATGTTGTCGGTGTTCGCGAAGATCAAGGAGCAGTATCCCGATATTACCCCGTGGGCACAGCTGGGAACACTGAGCAGTACCATGTCCACCAATTTCATCAATTGTGATCAGCTGGGAGTCAGCGGAGGCATAGCCGGTGTCCTGATGGATGTCGGAAACGGAAGTACCGATGTTGTCAACCTGTTCGAGACACCGGAGTACTATGCGTTCCTTCAATTTATGCAGCAGTGCTATAAAAACGGCTACATTTCCTCCGACGCGGCAACATCTACGGATGCCGGGGATGACTGGGTTAAGTCCGGCAGGAGCGCGGGCTTCACAATCGGTGATGACACACCCGGCAATGTCGAAAACCGCTGCGCGAGCTGGAGTGTTGACGATGTCAGGCAGTTTAATTTAAAGGAAACCTATGTGACAACTTCCACATATTCTGCAATCACCTGGGGTGTTTCCTCCAACAGTAAGAATCCTGCAAAGGCTCTGCAGGTACTGGATGAATTATATGCAAAGGATGCCACACTCCTGAACATGATTATGAACGGTTTGGAAGGCGTGCACTATATTGCCCGCGAAGGTTCCAAGATCATTGATTATCCGGAAGGAATGGATGGTACCAATACAACGTACAATAATATTCTCGGCCTGTACGGTGATAAGCGCAACATGAGCATGTTTTCACCAAACGAAGATTCCTTCTATACCAGAAGCGAAGAATACACCAGCAATGCGTTAAAGAACCAGTCCGCTGCCCTCGGTTACACTTTCGTTTCGGAAGATTATACGAATCAGATCGCGCAGATCACATCCGTCCTGAATCAGTATCTGTCCTCCCTGGAGTATGGAATGGTAGATGACCTGGATGGGTATTATCAGGATTTCCTCGGCGCATTGAAGGATGCCGGGATCGATGAGGTTGTGGCTGCCAACCAGGAACAGCTGGATGCTTTCCTGGCCGCAAGATAGAATTAAGAACGAATGGAACTGCTCAGATAACTGTTCCCGTTCAGAGAGCGTGAACAGTTATAAACGAATGATGAATGCGTCCCCGGATAGCAGGAGGGACGCATTCATCAACTTTATTCCCGTTGAATCTTTCCGGGAAAGTATGCTACCCTGAAGACGTCTGATACAACGACGAAACGGTTCACGTTCTCCGAACGATAACAGTCACGAATGCGGGGTGATTCAAATGATGCGGGGAAATAATACAGCCATGTCTTCCGGGAAGATTGTCAGCGCGGGGAGAAGCCTGCTCCAGATTCTGATCATAACTCTTCTCCCCATCCTGCTGGTGATTGTCCTTATAGGATCCTATCTGTTCCACTTCCTGCAGAAGCAGCTGCATGACACGGAAATCAATGCCATGAATCTGTTTGCCTCACAAATTGAGCTGCGCGTGCAGGAGGAGAACAAATATCTGGGGAGTCTCACAGAAGATATACGATGGGCAGGGATCCGTTTTCCCGTTGGAAGCAAAGAGTACGCCTTTGCTAAAACAAACCTTGCCCGTGAACTGCAGCTACACAAAACAACCTATGCCGGCATTGCTGACGGCATTTATTGTTATTTCCCAGGCAGCGGGGAACAGGTGAATTACCATCGGGAAAACATAGGATTCACCGGAACCAGGCAGATCGAAACACTTCTGCCGCAGATGGCGCCTTCCGACTGGTATATCCGGCAAATCGGGGAGAAAACCTATCTGGTCCAGACAACCAGAATGACCTCCATGGCGATCAGCCTCTTCATCAGCCTTGACAACATCGAGGAGGAATGGCGCCAGCAGGCGGGCAGGGATCTCGCAATACACATCGTCAACCGAACGGACACCGGTGGGGACATCCCTGCCATTTCACGCACATTTCTCTCGGACAATATTGCGATGCGCGTATCTTCCCTGCATTACAGCTTCCTGCGCCGCATTCCGGTCTTCTTCTACATGATTTTTGCCGTTCTTTCGATCATGGCCGTGGTGAGCTTTGTGACGTACCGGTTCCTGCACCGCCGTATTGCCGTGCCGCTCTCCGAGATGGAGAAGACCATTCACAGTATCGAGTCCGGAAATAATGACAGCAGAATGAGGATTGGTGAGGCCGCTGCGGAAATCAGCACGATTCAGTTGGCATTCAACCACATGATGGACGCTCTTAAGAATTATAGGATCCAGACCTATGAGCTCGAGCTGGAAAACAAAAGTGCCATGCTGCTCAATCTGCAGCTGCAGATTAACCCGCATCTGCTGCTGAACTCCCTGAACACAATTTACGGACTTGCCGAGCTGGAGGATTTCCAGAGCATACAGAAGTTTTCCATGAACCTGGTCAAGTATTTCCGCTATTCACTCCGGGATACGGGGCGTCTCGTGACGGTAGCGCAGGAAATGGCATTTGTCGAGAGCTACGTCGAGATCCAGAAGATACGGTATCCAAATCAGTTCTATGTCCTGTTTGATATTGAGGAAGAGGACATGGCGTGGCAGATCCCCCCGCTCCTGATTCAGAATTATGTGGAAAACAGTATCAAATACGCACATGACGACCACCAGACGGAAATCCTGGTTGTCGTTCGCCGGGATGGCGACAGGCTCAGAATTGGCATCGTGGATGACGGCTCCGGTATGGACGCAGCCGTTCTTGAAAAAATACAAAACCATCAGCCGATTCCGGATGGCGAGGTAATGCATGTGGGCATCTGGAACTGCCGCAAACGACTGGAACTGTTTTATCCCGGGGATTCGGCATTTTCCATTTCATCAGCACCGGGAGAAGGAACCTGTGTCTGGATGGAAATTCCTGCAAGGGAGGCAGAGCATGAAGCTGCTGATCGTGGATGATGAGATCATTACAATAGAGGGCATCCGGAAAGGAGTGGACTGGTCAGCACTGCCGCTGGAAGAAGTGCTGTACGCCACATCCGCGCAGGAGGCGAGGAGTATCATTCAGAAGGATGCCGTGGATATTATGCTCTGCGATATCGAAATGCCGAAAGAAAGCGGTCTGGATCTTCTTACCTGGATCCGCGATGAAAACCGGCAGATTGAGTGCGTCTTCCTGACATGCCATGAAGAATTCAGCTTCGTGCAGAAGGCGCTCAAGCTCCAGGGAATGGATTATCTTCTCAAACCCGTCCCCTATGAGGAGCTGCAGGAAATTCTCCGGAATGCCTGCCAGCGGGTACAGGAAAAGCAGACAGACCGCCGTTACCAGGAGCTCGCCCGCGCCATGGTGCAGGAAGACAGTACACAGAATGAGCGTGAGCACAGCAACGCAGAGAGGATCGTAGAAACGGTCAAGCACTATATCAGTACGCACCTGGATGAAGATTTAAGCGCAGAGCTGCTCGCACGGGAGGCGTTCGTATCCACAGCTTATCTTTTCAAAGTTTTTAAACAGATAGAAAACAGGACACTCGTGGACTATATCACAGATACGAGATTGTTCTATGCCGCTGAAATGCTGCGCAATCCCGACAGCGCGATCGGCAGGGTGGCTGTCAGTGCCGGCTATAATAATTACGCTTATTTTACCAAGGTATTTAAGAAAAAATCCGATATGACACCAAGTCAGTATCAGCGAAAGATGATGCTGGAAAACAGTAAGAAGAAGGAGAAGGAAGATGTTTGATACAGCACCGGCTGTTCCCGTATGGGGAGATCAATTCCAGAATCAATATAATCAGTTTGCGGGGTTTTATACAGAAATATCCTATGAAGGGGAGGCGGTCTTCGCCATTGCTGCGAGATCTTATTACAGACTGTATATCAACGGCAGAATGCTGGCCTCCGGCCCGGCCAGATGCGCACAGGGATACTGCCGGGTGGATGAGATACCGGTAACCATGCACGGAATGACCCATATCGCAATAGAAGTTGCCGCTTACGCAAAACCGGAGAAATACTGCAACGACTGTACGATGGAACCGGGGATGCTCCTGGTACGGATTGCGGATCCTGCCGGCAATGTTCTGTCAGCAACCGGCGACGGGAACTGGAAATGGACGGAGCTCACCATGCGGCGCGCAGAAGTTGAGACGATGTCTCACTCCAGACCGATCCTGGAATACTATGATCTTACCCCGGACAGCTTCGCGTGGCGAACCGGGAAAGCGCAGTGGAAGGTACCGGTACCGGTTGCCGAAACCATCCGCTTCCTTAAGCGGAGAGCGCCGTATCCGACATACCGCGCATTGGCTATGGACCCTGTGCGGAAAATAGCAGATATTACTGCCTCAGATACGGGTTCGGCACCCGGCAGGATACTGGAAATAGCCAGGGCATTCAATGCCTCGTGGTACGCATCTTTGCCGGAAAAGAACGTATTTGTGGAATCTCTTCTGAAGGAGAAGGAGGATATTTTTACCGGCAGCTTCAAAAGGCTGCCCTCCGGAGCCCTGCACGTCCTGCCGGGGCAGCATCCTTTCGCGCTCATATATGAGAGGGAAGCGTCCGAGATCGGCTTTATTGATCTTGAGATCACAGTCGGCCGTGCATGTACGCTGGATATCATCAACTCCGACCACCGGAGTTTCTTCGGTGAAATGCGTGCCAACAGTTATGTCACCCGCTATATGCTCGCGCCGGGGAAGTATCACCTGACAACCTTTGAACCGAAGCTGACCCGGTTCCTGAAACTGATCTGCCGGACAGAAGGAGAAATACAGGTGAGCCTGCCTGTGCTCCTGGATGACAGCTATCCGGATACGGGAGAAAGCGGCTTTACCTGCAGTGACGGGGATCTCAACCGGATCTATCAGGCGGCCAGAAGGACACTTCGCCTGAATACGCTGGATATTTTCATGGACTGCCCTCAGCGGGAACGCGGCGGCTGGCTGTGTGATTCGCAGTTTACGGCAATGGCTGCTTGGAGCCTTTTCTCCGATTTGTCGGTTGAGAAGGATTTCATTGAGAATTTTATGCTGACCGATCCTGATGTGACTTTCCGCGGCTTTTTCCCGGAGGTCTATCCGGGTGTGCATAAGACGCCGGAGGAGGTCGGGATTCCCAACTGGTCCTTCTGGCTGCTGACCGAGCTGGCCGATTATTACGTAAGAAGCGGTGATCAGGCGTTTATCGAAGCATGCCGCAAAAGGGTCGAACGCTTTGTAGAAGGAATGCTCTCACTGCGCGGATCCTCCGGCTTAATTGAAAATCTGGATGGTCAGTTTGTAGACTGGTCCATTTCCAATAAGGACTTCAATATGACGCCGATCAGCGTCCCCAATAACTGTCTGGCAGTCCATGCACTGGAAAGGATGGCAGATCTGTATCATCGTGAAGACTGGTTGGAGGCCGCAGCCTCGATGCGGGACATTTTAAGCCGGCTGCCCGTGAGCGATATCATGGGCAATGGCGGCGATGCGGCGCAGCTCACGACTATGCCCTTCGGACCTATGGCGGGACAGGAAGTTCTTACCAGGACGGGATGCGAGACGGAAGCCGGAGCCGCACTGGAAATCTGGAGCGGATTCCACCGGGACGATGACGCATATATGAGAAAATTCCTGTATACACAGGGGCCGTTTCCGTCTTACCGGTCCAATCCGAATGTCGGCAAAGCGAACCTGTTTATCGGCATCATGATCCGATTCGATGTGCTCTTTCAGATGGGAAGGATAGAACAGCTGGTTCATGAGATAAAGGCTGTATACCTGCCAGAGCTCAGGGATGGATCCGGCACCTTCTTTGAGAACTATAACGCTGTAAGCGGCTGCCATGGTTTTAACAGCGCCGCCGGGGCCATGATTAAGGAAAAGGTACTGGGACTGGGAGCTATATCAGAAAAGGACAAAAGCGTAGTTTTTGCACCGAACCCATGCGGACTGCGTTGGGCAAACGGTTCTTCCGTCTGCTCTGACGGCAGCATTTTTGTGGAATGGTCTGCCGACGAAGAAGCAAAACGTTTTATGGCTTCCCTGCAGCTGCCGGAAGGGTGGCATTTCGAACTGCAGCTCCCCGATTCGCTGAAGGAGTGGGAAATTACATTTGTGCATAATTAACTATGTTTACCTTTATTCACCTGTTTTTCGATGATGAAAAAAGCCGGGAATGTTGATTATTCAACACTCCCGGTTTCTCTTAAGGATCGAAGCGACGTGATTCGAAGGTCACAATAAGTATGACAGTTTCAAAGAAGCCTGAAAATACAGAAAGAAAGGAGGGCGTACATCTTCCATTTTGATACTGAACCTTTTCTGTACCTGTGCTTTAAAACAACTCTGGTTCAGTTTCACAAATCAGTTGCGCAAGTACCTTGTAGTCCAGGTACTGCACTCCATATTCTCCCTTGTGGATCTTATCTGCCAGTTTGCTGTTATAATATTTTTCCATTGCTTCTTCCAATGAAATATTCCTGATTTCCGCCAGATAAGAAATAATACGTTCTTCCAGACTTTCCTGGTAGACTCTTTCTAATACATCTTCACTCAAAACTGACCTCCTCATAAGATATAAAACTCAGAAGCTGGTTAATAGCTTTTTGAGTGATAAATGCAATCTGATCATATGAGGGATAAACCTTGATTTCTTTCAGCGCCCTATCTTTATCCCATATTCCTGTATGATACATGTCCACTACCCGAAACACTCTGTCATTTGCTACTTTGCCGGAAATCAAATCATATCTCAGGTATTTCTCTCCAATGTCTCTGCAATCGCATACAAAATCGATCCACTCAACAAGATCTTCGTCAAAAGTCTTTATCAGGAGACCTTCTGTATTTTCTGCCAAATGGTAAACATTTATTATTGCTTTTTCACTTCCCAGTAAACTTGCTTTACGTCTTGCCCATCGTTCTGCCTGTTCACGAACGGATGTCACGTAAAAGCCTTTCCCGAAGTCAAGAGGGCGATACGAATGTAATACATCGGGGTTCTCAACCACGATGTCTGATCCATGATAAACAATCATATCTTCACCCCTCTAATATCCAAATATTCCCGAATATCATCAACCACAAATTCAGTTCCCTGTGTATGAAGAATCTCATAGTTAGGAACAAGATACTGATCTATGCATCCTGACTTTTTGAGTGTTCTATATACATCAGACGGCAGCTTACTCCACCTGTCTGCGCATGCATGTATCATATAAACAATGTAAGCGAACGAATCCTGATTCATAAGGAAACTTCCTCCTTATACAGAATATAGCATATTAAAGAAAAAGCCTCAATGAGACAGTAAATACACAAGCCTCAGAAATGCTGTATAATCAACATTTCCGAGGCTTTCTCACTCAAAGACAATTTTGTAACCTCTGCGTCCCGAACTATAAGATACCTTGAAAGGAGAGCGTTTACGCGGTTCCAGGCCGTTCATTTTATTAATCGCTCAATTATTCGCTCATGACAAGGATATCCGTAACCTCCTCCATGCCATGCCTTGTAGGACAGTAAACGCTTTTTAAATTAAGGTTGTATTTGATAATGAGACTATATCAATATAATGAAGTTTCCCAATCCTCCCAATTCCGATATCCAGCATAATAAAGATAGTTTCCAGTTGGGCCTAAATTGACTTCATACACAAAACCATTTACCGTCGTTTCAGAAGAACTTCCAACATTAGTATTCACCCAATTTGTAACATCATTGATATCTTTCTCTGGGCATAAAACACTCGACATTGTAACAATAAACTGCTTCTTCTCATCTTTGGAAGATAGATCATCAAATGTCACAATGGTACCCGTAAGGACTTCGGCTGATTCCGTTGAGTATATTATGTCAATAGTTAAGCCACCGTTTGAGCTAGATAACGAACGCATTTTGGTTCCATGTCCAAAGTCATCATCGCTAAATTGTTGTGTTAAGCCAAATGTATTAGCTGCATCCATAACGCTTGAAAGGCTAGATCCTTTCATCACTGGCATTCCATTAGTTGTAGGCGAATTATCTTCTGCTGTAAATTCTTCCTCCTTTTTCTCGTTATCTAATGTTTCATTATTCTGAGCAGCATCATCCAACTCCGATGCTTTACTCGCCTCTACACTCTGGTCATCGTTTTCTTTCTTTTTTATTGACTCAATAATTCGATAAAAATCACTTTCGTATTCATAATCAGTGTTTTCTGTTTCCATGACAATTATGGTTACCCAATGATTATTTTCTTCCGATGGAAACATCAGGCACCATCCCAGACATGGATAATCACCCATTTTGAATTGATATTTCCATACAACTCCTTTATATCTCTATCCGTATAGAAAATCTCGTTATTAAGAATTGAACTATGAAATGCTGCGATTCTTGTATCTTTTCAGATCTGCATGCCTTTTCATTTCCCGGTATCCATTGGCACTTTTCGCATCAGCCAGCATGCCCTGCATCTTTGGCATCGTATCGCATCCCTTCGCATAAATCCGCAGCAATTCACTTGTGTATATGTTTATGTAGATGAAGATAAATTAAAAATGTTTTGTTTTTTGTCTCTGCGAGTGCAGATGTGTTAATCCACAAGGAGGGGTTGGTTGGCATACAAACGCATACTGGCAACCCGTTATGCTTCACAAAACTCTTATCTGGACTGGCAACTCTATAAGTCACTGTGTGATCTTCATAAAAACCCTCCACCAGTATTATGATCAAGCAAAGCCGTGCCTGCGGCTGCATCAATCCAGCAGCCTGTGCAGCATCTGCTCTCTGTGGTTTATAAACATAGAAGTCACCTGATAACTGTCCGTCTCCTCATATGTGCAGGGATGGATAGCCCCATCATCAAATGTAAGGATCTCTGCATCCGGCATTCCCAGCAGTATCGGTGAATGCGTCACGATAATGAACTGCGCCCCTTCCGCCGCATAGCGATGAATTTCCATCAGAAGTGTCAACTGCCTTTGCGGTGACAGCGCAGCTTCCGGCTCATCCAGAAGATAGAATCCATTTGCCCGGAAACTGTTCTGTGCAAGAGCAAGAAAACTCTCCCCGTGGGATTTTTCATGATAATGCTGCGGTCTGCCTCCGGGTCCCCGGCTGTACTCTTCTTCCTGTGTAGCAACGTTATAAAAACTCTCCGCACGAAGGAAATATCCCCATGAAGCCTGTCGCACTCCTCTGACAAGCCTTATCGCACTGCATAATTCAGAGTGGGAGTCATATGTAGAAAAGCTGTAATTTCTTGTCCCGCCTTCCTGGTTAAACCCGTATGCTATGGCGATTGCTTCCAGGAGGGTAGATTTACCGCTTCCGTTTTCCCCAACAAAAAAAGAAATCGGACAGTTAAACTCAATCTCACTGACTCTGCTGATCGCTTCAATGCCACGCAGATAACTCCCTGGATCGATTCTGCTCCAGTCTATAAGAGCCCTTTTTATAAGCTGATTATTCATGGTTTCCATTTCAGCTGTACGGGAAATCCCTTGCTGAATTCTCATTTCATGACAGGTTTCCAGTCATCCTCAGAAGACATGAAATACTCCGTATATCTGCCCTCTTTCATGATCTGCATGAGGCAGTCCATTCCCCAGATCCAGGGGAGATTCAGTACTTCTTCCGCTTCGACCCAGAATACACGTCCTTCAGATGAAGATATCAATTCTCCTGAATATTTGTCGGTTTTAAACAGAAAGACAATATATCGGGACCCGTCGTAATCTATAAAGTCCTTCACACCACATAATATCGGCCTCTCTATTGTAAGCCCTGTTTCCTCCTTCATCTCCCTGATGACAGAATCAACGATTGGCTCATGCTCTTCAATATGTCCTCCGGGAAATATAATACCCCTGACATCTTTGCCGACTTTTTCCTCGACCAGTACCTTTGATCCATCATAAATCATACACATGTTGGTCAGCACTACATTTTCTTTACGGTCCATTCATTAACTCCTAACCAGCCGATTTTACTCAAGTACTGTTATAGCCCTGCCCCTTGTAATGGCTTTACCATAAACAATTCCATCGGTTGTTCATAACCTGGTACATCAACTGTAAGGCCTCCACAGTCCTTATAACCCTATTTACGGACTGACTTCTATTGTTTCTCCGGCTCATAGGTCCAGCCATGGTCATCATGATAGACCATCAGCTTTGTCATACCTCCATCAACACAGATGTTCTCGCCGGTGATAAATCCTGCCTTCTCCGAGCAAAGGAACATCACAAGGTTTGCTATATCCATCGGGTTGCCGACTCTCCCCGCAGGCTGCTGCAGGGCATCCGCCCCTTCATATTCCCGGTACTCTGTATCGATCCATCCGGGGGATATGGAATTCACCCTGACCTTTCCGGATAAGCTTACAGCCAATGCATGTGTCAGGGCCGCTATTCCACCTTTTGCTGCAGTGTAGCTCTCTGTCTGCGGCTGGCTCATGCGGTCCCTCGATGAAGAAATGTTGATGATCGACCCGCCTTTACTGAAATACGGAGCAAATAGTTTTGAGAGATAAAATGGTGCAGTCACGCCAACAGATAAGGCATACTGGAACTCTTCATAGCTGCACTCATCAATCCCCTTCATGACAGGCAGGGCATTATTTACCGGATAATCGATCCTGCCGCATTCTCCGATGACTTTTTCTGCAAATGCCTCAAGGACAGCTCTGTCAGAGATATCTCCCACGTAATGATTCCCTTCTGTTGACTTATCAATGACATACACTTTTACGCCCTGCCTGTAGAACTCATCTGCAATGGTTTTTCCGATTCCATGTGCTCCGCCGGTAACGACGGCAACCTTTCTCTCTGTCATTGGTACAATACTGTCCTCTTTCGGAATTGTGATCTGCATATACAACCCCCTGTCATCCTGTTCAGGATTGGAAGGTATTGTTTCACATAAATTATGAGCAGACATTGAGGCCGTCACCGCGAGGCATACAGCATCCAACAGATCATCCGGATTGCATTTGAGTTCTTTTGCTCTGTCCCTAAAATCAGGCAATGTACATTCCGGAAGATATCTTTCAAGGATATACATCCGCTCCAGATACCCAATATAACCTTTTTTGTTGGAATCTAAGGCAGATCCTTTCAATCTCGCAAAAGCCAGTTCCGGATGACTTTCCAGTATCCTGTTCTTATACTCTGAATGCTCTTCCAGGAACTCATCCAGTTCCTTGATCTTGGGAATAATATTAATCGTTTGTTTAGGCAGACTCTTACCGAGGGTAACGATGTTTGCCTTTTTCTTGTCCTCCTCTGTTTCCGCATAAACAGCCTGTCTGCATGGAGTAGGGAATACTGTTGACGAGTGACCTTTGAGTGCCTTTCGCGCCAGATCATCAGGCCTTATCTGCATGCTATTGCTTCTCAGCCCAATCACCATATCGATCAAAAAGGCATCAAATTCCGGATATGCCTTCACCAAAGACCTGATGGTATCAAAGCGTTCCAGGCTCAATATGCCATTACTAAGGATCGCAGCAACCCACCCGCCGCGGCACCCGTCCACACCTAAATACACTTTTGTATTATTGACTTTCATAAGCTCCTGTCCCCTTATTCCACCGCTTTCTGGTTGTTTTTCAGTCCTCTACAGTTTCTGTGACAGCGGATGGCAATAATTCAGCAATAGGTCAAAATATTTCTGGGAAAGACAAACGACTCGGAGAAAGCATTAATGACGATTCTCGATACTATCTTATCATTATTCTTTGCAAGGCTTCATCATGATCGGATATGAACTCCAAGAATCTTTACAATCTTGATTCTTCTTAATTAGAATGATAGTCTATCTTTGCATTGGCGGAGAATTCTGTGTTTGACTCATATCAATCGCACTCTCATCCGATGTCGATGCACTAAATTAAGGACTGCATCCTGCTCCCCATGCTGGGGCGGGGTCGACAGTCCTTATTATAATATCAGAATAAAATCTATTTCGACACCTTTACCCTTGATAACAACAACGGACTAACAACATCCCTATCGCTGGATTCTAAAATAAACGATCATTTATTTTGAAGACAGATCTATATTGTCGTGAGATATGATTATTGATAATATATAAACGTACCTTTAATTTATGCACAATTAGGAGCGTTTATGCGAACAATAGGATATTGCCGGGTATCACGGCCTCAGCAAAATATTGAGCGTCAGATACGTAACATTAAATCAGAGTATCCAGATGCGATAATCGTTTCTGAGAAATATAGCTGCCGAACCCAAGACAGACCGGAGTGGTTGCGTGTTCTCAAACAAGTTGATGCCGGGAAGGTTGACCGGATCGTTTTTGACTCTGTAAGCCGCATGTCCAGAAATGCTGAAGATGGTCTTAAACAGTATGAAGATCTATTGTCCAAGGGGATAGACTTGGTCTTTCTAAAAGAACCACAAATCAACACAGCTGTCTATCAACAGGCACTACAGGATGCAGTTCCCATGACCGGGACGGATGTAGATGACATTCTTAAAGGTGTAAACAGCTTCATTAAGAAACTCCGCCGCAGTCAGATCATGGCTGCATTCCAGCAGTCAGAAAAAGAAGTTCAGGACAATCGGGCCAGGACCCGGGAAGGAATCGAAACTGCTCGCCTGCATGGAAAACAGATCGGCAGGCCAGTCGGTGCACATGTTACAGTAAAGAAGAAGGAAAAAGCCCTCCAAGATATAAGGAAATATAACAAGAGTTTTGGTGGTTCTCTGAACGATCAGCAAACTATGCAGCTTGCCGGCATTTCAAGCGGAACGTTCTATAAGTATAAGAAAGAATTATTACATCCGTAATAAATGACTCAATAAAGACGGTTAATACCCCTATGCAATAACTCATTTTGTTATCATCGGCATATTCTATCGTAAGATGATAGATATATACAAGAAAAGGAGGTGATCAGACATCCATGCCTGGCCGCAAGAAGAGCAAACCGCGAAAAGCAGCTTCAGCAGCCAAAGCAGATCAGCAGATCAAAGCAACGGAGACTGGCGCGTAAAGCAGCCTGAAAGTAAAAAGTAATCCCTATGGGATATAGCCTCGTGAATAGCTACGAGCCCCTTATGAGCGTTATCGGAAGCCCCGTCAGTCGGCGAGGTTACGAGACGACAGGCGGGGTAATTCACCAAGTTTTAACTGAGGAGATTCCAGGATCAGTGTCTATCTTCTTGCTTAAAAAAGCCTCTGTGGTCGTTTAAACCACAGAGGCTGCTGACTAATATCCTCACTTTTCACAGCTTTGTAAAAACTCTTTTACCGCATCTGTCATCATATCAAGATGGTTGTCATAGCAATGGGTATCGCCAGGAATGAGAACCAGCTTGCAATTCTTATATAGTGCTGCAGCTTTTTTGGCATATTCCAATGGAACAGCTTCATCTGCATCTCCCTGAACAAGAAGTACAGGACCGTTATATCTGCTTATAGCTTCTTCAGGATGAATAGTTTGAGCGACTCTGGCATAGTTGCCACCAAGTTCCTGTCCACCCCATATATGCAGCACATCTGGAATATGTTCAGGATCAAACTCTGCTCCTGCCAGTAGTCCTCTTCTGGCACTGTCCGGAATCATCCATGCCGGCGACAAAGGAATTACCGCTTTAAAATCATCCGGCCGCATTCCAGCTATCAACATAACCAACAGGCCGCCCTGAGAATGCCCGGAAATATATAAGTCAGTTACAAAATCCAATGTTTTCGCATAGTCAACGACTGCAAGGGCGCCTGTGACCCACTTATATAGTGTATGATCTTTGAATGATCCATCACTCTTTCCATGCCCGTACATTTCTACGCGCAGAACCGCAAATCCGATCGAATTCATAGCTTCCTGTGCCGCTATGATGTGCTTTTCTTCCATATGACCGGTAAAACCGTGGATTAAGATTACCAGAGGGCACTTGTTAATGTTCTCCGGCATATCCAATTTTGCGTGAAGGTTAATTCCATCATAAGGTATATTGAACTCTTTCATGACAACCTACGGCCTCCTCTTTAACATTCTTTAATAATACTATTCTTCCTCATCTCTTCACCAATCAGTTCCAGGACTCAAGATGAGCATTCTCGACCTCACGTTTTTGGTATTCTACGTATTTTTGCATTTCAGTTCTATTTCCATCAGCGTCATAGCTTACTACATCTTCTGCCATTACGTAGAATCCTTCATTGTCTGGTGACTCATACAGATATTCTGCGTTACCTTTATGATATACGACATCATAATTTATACCGATGGAATCATTCCAGTAGGAATGACAATGAATTGTTCCGTCAAAATAGCCATCGATAAATCCTCCCGTTCTGAAATCATGGGAAGATCCGTATGTTTTGCTTATCTGCATCTTACAGAAAGATCCCTGGCCGTTTGGTGAATCGTTCGCCCAATCGCCAATATAATATTGATCGTACTCCAAAGTATCAGATCCCAAAGTAACGTCAAGGCAATATAAGAAAACCCCGTGTCCACTGCGTACATCTTTGTCAAAGTCTCCCACATAAATACCATTACGATAGAAGCCTACTTTTCCATACGAAGTGTCCACAAAAATAGGGCTGATCTCTTTCATAATATCTCTAGTGAGCTCAGGTACAGACGTGTATAAATCTAATCTGTTGGCGCCATCTATGTCATCTTCTGCAACCAACCCAGCTATCTGTTCTGCCAAAGGTTGAAGAGCATCGATGTAAGGAGATGCATTTTCCGGTGTCGTGTCTGACTCCTCAAACTCCTCAGCTGATTCTTCTGTGGGTTCTTCTTCCAGCAAAGCATCTGCTGATTCTTCAAGCTCTTCGACTGTGGTTTCCTCTGTATCCGCACCATCTTCCTCAATTGTCTCAGTAGGGACGGCACTTTCACCGGCGTTATTATCACTATTTGCCGTACCCTGGACGACTGTCTCGCCGGAAACACTTGCAGTTGTTTGACTGCAAGCCGAAAGCATAATACATAGAACAAATGCGACAAACACCCTTTTCATACTTCCTCCATCAACTAAGAAAAACAGCATAGCATTAATGGTTGCAACTGATATTGCTAAGTATAGCACACATTTGTATATCACCAATGAAACTAATGAAAAGCCGTATGTATTCTTTGACATCTTCGAGATTCATCAGTGGTTCTTTTGCGTTTTTCACTTGCAGACGAAAAAAAGTGCTGCCTCACTATATAGTGAAACAGCACTGCTTATTATTTCTGAAGGTTAATCTGGCAAAAGAATATTCTTTTTAAATATTTCTACTAACCGATCCGCATCCTCTTTTGCAATAACGGCATCTTTATATGGCCCATCCGGCGAACAATAACCTACAGGTATTCCATAGATCCGCTCCATAAGGAGCTTGATGCCTGGCAGATTACCAATTCTCTTGTCAGCATAAGCTTCCGATACTTCATTTGCCCGATACTGAAGTTCTCTTGCTTCTTTGATCTTGCCTTCATTTACCAGACGATACATTTCCTGATAATGATACAGTGTTACCGCCTGCAGGGCACCGATATT
>JAFTFD010000137.1 GCA_017449745.1 Lachnospiraceae bacterium | reverse complement strand
TTTCAGGTTCCAATAGCGGAAATACCATGCAGCACCAATGTCGGCAGCTGCGAATAAGCAGCCACTGCTGAAAAGCCACTGCAAAGCATATTCTGAAAATGCAATAAATAAGTGTTTCTATTAAATAGATTGTTGTATAATAAAGGTTACGTGTGCGATTTAAAGTGCATGCGTTTTTCAATTCATTTTACACACCGAGGTATGTCTATATGGATAATTTCAAAATTCTGATGCGGCAGATCAAGCAGTACAAGATCCCCACGATCCTGACGCCTGTCCTGACTGCCGGCGAGGTGCTGATGGAGATCCTGATCCCCTACATCACCGCGTCCCTGATCGACAAAGGTATCAATGCCGGGAGCATGCCAAACGTCACCAAGTACGGTGCACTGATGCTGGTCATGGCGTTCGTCAGCCTCTTCTTCGGTATTGCCGGTGCGACCATGGCTTCCCGCTCTTCCACCGGGTTTGCCGCGAACCTGCGCGATGCCATGTATGAGAACATTCAGACCTTCTCCTTCTCCAACATCGACAAGTTCTCGACAGCGGGCCTTGTCACACGCATGACAACGGACGTCACCAATATCCAGAACTCTTTCCAGATGCTTCTGCGTATCGCCGTCCGCGCGCCGCTGATGATGATCATCTCCCTGATTATGTGCATGATCATTGAGCCGAGAGTCAGCTTTATTTTCCTGGTGGCGCTGGTGATCCTCGCCTTCTCCATCGTCTTTATCATGTCCCATGCGACAAAGGCTTTCCGCCGCACTTTCCGCAAGTACGACGACCTGAATGCCAGCATCCAGGAAAACGTCACCGCGATCCGCGTCGTCAAGGCTTTTGTTCGCGAGTCTTATGAAAACAGCAAATTCAACAAGGCTGCCACCGAGCTCTACAACCTGTTCGTGTCCGCCGAGCGCTACGCTGTGCTCCAGATGCCGATCATGACCGCTGTTGTCAACGGCTGCATCATCGCCCTTTCCTGGTTCGGTGCAAAAATGATCGTAGGCGGTTCCCTGACGACAGGCCAGCTGACCAGCCTGTTTTCCTATGTCATGAACGTGCTGTTCTCCCTGATGATGCTCTCCATGATCTTCATCATGCTGAGTATGTCAGGCGCGAGCATGCAGCGAATTGCGGAAGTCCTCACAGAGGAGGCCGATATCCGCAATCCCGAGAATCCTGTCATGGAAGTAAAAGACGGCAGCATCGAGTTCCATGATGTTGATTTTGCCTACAAGAGAAGAAACGTCTCCTATGACAAGGACGGCCGCGAGATCATCACGATCGAAGAGGTCACCAAAGAGCGCTCCGAGGAGACGCTGCACAATATCGACCTGTCCATCCGATCCGGCGAAACGATCGGTATCATCGGCGGCACCGGCTCCGGTAAGTCCTCTCTCGTCTCCCTCATCAGCCGTCTCTACGACACGACGAACGGCACCGTAAAGGTCGGCGGCGTGGATGTGCGCGACTATGATATCGAGACGCTTCGCGACGCCGTTTCCGTGGTGCTGCAGAACAACGTCCTGTTCTCCGGCACGATCCTCGACAACCTCCGCTGGGGTGATGAAAATGCCACCGAGGAGGAGTGCAAGGAGGCCTGCCGCCTCGCCTGCGCGGATGAGTTCATCGAGCAGTTCCCGGACGGCTACAACACCATGATCACCCAGGGCGGCACCAACGTCTCCGGCGGCCAGCGCCAGAGACTCTGTATTGCAAGAGCCCTGATGAAGAAGCCCAAGGTCCTGATCCTGGATGACTCCACGAGCGCGGTCGACACAGCTACCGATGCAAAAATAAGGGAGGCCTTCCGCACCAAGATCCCGAATACGACCAAGATCATTATTTCCCAGCGCATTTCCAGCGTCCAGGCTGCGGACCGGATCCTCATTCTGGATGACGGCACTGTGAACGGATTCGCTTCCCACGACGAGCTTCTTAAGAGCAATGAGATCTATCAGGAGATCTACGAATCCCAGACCAAGGGCGGCGGCGATTTTGACCAGCCGGCGTAAGCTGCAGGTTCTTTTTTGCCGGATCTGCAACTGAAGCGGTCTGAATGAATTTTATAAACTGTTGAAACGGAAGCTCCTTAAGAAAGGATCATGCATCATGGCAGATAACAATACTCCCCGCCCGCCCAGAGGCGCGCGCGTCAAAGTAAAAGTAGATAACCCCGGACAGCTGATCAAACGCGTCCTGGCTTTCACCCTCAAGAACTATAAATACCAGTATATTCTCGTACTCGTCTGCATCGCGGTCTCCGCATTCGCAAACCTGCGCGGTACGCTCTTTATGCGGACACTCATCGATGATTACATCATCCCGATGACGCAGACCGAAAACCCCAGTTTTTCACCCCTCGCCCGCGCACTGCTCGGCCTTGCCGGCATCTACCTGATCGGTATCGCCGCCAACTTCACCCAGCAGCTGCTGATGATCTATATCAGCCAGGGCACGATGAAGAACCTTCGAATCGGCCTGTTCAACCACATGGAGACGCTGCCGATCAAGTATTTTGACCGGAATGCACATGGCGATATCATGTCAGTGTATACCAACGACGTCGATACGCTGCGCCAGCTGATCAGCCAGAGCATCCCGCAGCTGTTCAACTCCTCCATTACGGTCGTGATCACTTTTATCAGCATGCTCACGCTGAGCTTCCCTCTGACGTGCGTGAGCGTCGCAATGATCGCCATCACGATGATCGTCTCCCTGAACATGGGTAAGCTCTCGGGCAACTATTTTGTCCAGCAGCAGAAGGACCTGGGCAGCCTGAACGGTTTCATCGAGGAGATGGTCACCGGACAGAAGGTCATCAAAGTCTTCAATCACGAGAATAAGGCGATCGAAGAGTTTACGGAGAAAAACCACAAGCTCCGCGACAGCGCGTATAACGCCGGCCGCATTTCCATGAGCATGATGCCCGTCAACGGAAACCTCGGCAATATCAGCTACGTGCTCTGCGCCGTGATCGGCGCCGCGATCGCGCTGACAGGCCGCTTCTCCCTGACGCTCGGTATGCTGGTCACCTACCTGACACTGAACCGCAACTTCTCCATGCCGGTCACACAGATCTCCATGCAGATGAACTCCATCATCATGGCCCTGGCCGGCGCAGACCGCGTCTTCAAGCTCATGGATGCGGAGCCTGAGCACGATGAAGGTTACGTAGAGCTCGTACAGGTCCGTGAGAAGGAAGACGGCACCCTCGAGGAGACGCAGGAGCACACAGGCAAGTGGGCATGGAGACATCCCCACCAGGCAGACGGAACCGTCACCTACCAGCGCCTGGAAGGCAAGATCGATCTGCTGGATGTCGATTTCGGCTACACCGATGATAAGATGGTCCTGCATAATATCGATATCGCCGCAAAGCCCGGCCAGAAGATCGCCTTCGTCGGTTCCACCGGCGCCGGCAAGACGACCATCACCAACCTCATCAACCGCTTCTACGACATTCAGGACGGCAAGATCCGGTTCGATGACATCAACATCAACAAGATTAAGAAACAGGACCTTCGCCGTTCTCTCGGCATGGTTCTGCAGGATACACACCTGTTCACCGGCACCGTCATGGAAAATATCCGCTACGGGCGCCTCGAGGCTTCCGATGCGGAGTGCCGCAGAGCTGCACGCCTTGCCAACGCGGACGGCTTCATCCGCAGGCTCCCTCAGGGATATGACACCATGCTGCGCGGTGACGGCGGTAACCTCTCCCAGGGCCAGCGCCAGCTCCTTGCGATCGCGCGCGCAGCGGTTGCCGATCCGCCCGCTCTCATCCTCGATGAGGCGACCAGCTCGATCGACACCCGTACAGAGTCCCTGGTCCAGCAGGGCATGGACGAGCTCATGAAGGGCCGCACGACCTTTGTCATCGCGCACCGCCTTTCCACCGTCCGCAACTCCGACTGCATCATGGTCCTGGAAAAGGGCCGCATCATCGAGCGGGGCACGCATGACGAGCTCATCGCGCTGAAAGGGAAGTATTATCAGCTTTATACCGGAAATCAGATCGAAGCGGAATAAGGAATTACAATTTCATAGATCGGATCTTCCTACCACTAAAAAACACCGGCAGAATGACTATCTGGTCATCCTGCCGGTATTTTTCTGTAATATGTAATGTTCAATTTATAACATTTTATGACTTTTTGATTTGATATACCTCTTCCGGCGCTGCCGTGTATATCAAATGCTGGTTTACTTGATTTGTTGTACATTTCCTGGAAACTATAGAAAAGGATTATAAAACCTCTGACCGTCATGGAATGTCAGAACCAGCGCAGCCACACAGAAAATTACTGTGCCGGCGATGACCAGGTAATCGTTTCGCTCGAGCTTTTTAAAAGCGTACCAGGTACGTTTTTTCAGTTTTCCGAAGCCGCGCAGCTCCATAGCGTTGCTGACGACCTCGATCCTGTCCATACTGGAAAACAGGAGCGGAAAAATAATGCTGGCCGTGCGCACAATGCGGTCTTTGAGATTTGCCTTTGCGCTCATTTCGATCCCGCGGGCTTCCTGCGCATTGCGGATCCGGAAAAAATCATCTTGTACATCCGGAATATAGCGCAGTGCGATCGCCACAGAATAAGCGATCGAATACGGAACGCCGACACTGTTGAGCGACGCTGCGAATTCGCTCGGGTCTGTTGTGACCAGGAAAATGAAGATCGACGGCGTCACCGTAAAGTATTTGATGACCACATTAAACAGGTAGAACAGTTCCTCCTTAGTGATATCATGTCCGGGAATAAAGGAGGCAATCACCGTCCTGCTGCCGTAAATGTCACAACCCGTGTAAGGCGACATAATAAAGCTGGCCACAACATTCAGGATCATGAAAAACATGACCAGTTTGAAAACGCTTGCCACCTGTTTCCATTCTGTCTTTGAAATAGCGAACGTCACGAGGCTGATGGCGATCATGACCAGCAGGATCCTGGTGTCATAGGTCATCGCGCTGGTGATGCACCAGAGGAGGAAAAATACCAGCTTCGTGAATCCGGAAAGGCGATGGATCCAGGTGTCTTTTTCGGTATAACTCAGCATCCTGTTCATCTTATGCCCTCCTTTCCGTCTGCGATCCCAATCTTTTTCTTTTCCTTTGTGTCTATGTTGTCAGCGGCTACTCTTGCCTTCGGATCGCCCTCTTGTAACATCACGCTATCTGCCTTTGACACTGTTGCTCCTGCTTGTCCGACGCCCGCCTCCTGTGCTGTAATAGTCCTTGCCTGCTCGCCGTACTGGCGCTCAAACTGGATGAATCTGTCGACAAAGCCCGAGGGATCTTCAAAGCCGGCCTTCACCGCCAGTTCATACAGGCTCGTTTCTTTCAGATATGCCTTAGCGGCGATCTCCTTGTCGGAGAGTATTTTGGCAGGCAGATCATTCGCGATCAGCTCACCATCGGAGAGCACAAGCGCGCGATCCGTGTACTCCAGCATCAGATGCATGTCGTGTGTGATCATAATAATCGTAAGGCCCATCTCCTCATTGAGTTTTTTGAGAAACTCCATGATCTCCGTATAATGCCGGTAATCCTGTCCCGCCGTAGGTTCATCCAGGATCAGGATCTCCGGCTCCATCACCAG
>JAFTFD010000136.1 GCA_017449745.1 Lachnospiraceae bacterium | reverse complement strand
TCTCTGAGCGATATCCATGTAGAGGATACCGTCACTTTCATGGAAATAGACCGGAAGCGGGATTCCCGCTGTATCCGGCGCGTGATCCGTCTCTGCTGCAAGAGAGAGTCCTTCCTGCTTAAAGGCGACCATCAGAGACGGCGCTTTCCCGATCAGCTGCTCCGCGATCCGTTCAAAGGCATCGTAGAATGCGATGAGCTCTTTCGCAGGGTATTCCTGTTCCGTTGTCTCTTCCACAGAAACCCGGAGGTCCTGATAGGCCAGATAGCCTGCGGACTCTTCCAGGGCAAGATAGAGTTCGTAGCTGCTTAAGGTTTCTTTTTCCGCAGCCAGAAGAAGGAGATTCGTCTTTCGTTTGACATAGGCATTCAGGATGGAGATCAGGGCGATCCTGTCTTTGTATCTTTCCGTTCCGGGAACGGTATCTGCGAGCAGTTCCCCGATACGCCTCTGCACCGGATACATTTCCTCGGCGATTTCATGATAAATGCGGTGACGGGCAGAAAGATAGGCATTTTCCTCTTTCTGCTTTGTCTCCGCCTCAATCAGGGTGTTTTCCTGCTCGATCATCTCATTGGCTTCCATAAGACGCTCCTGCATCCTGTGAACCTCTGTCTCGTCTTCCATCCAGAAGGCATAGCCCGCGCTGATCTCCTTCCCGGAGAGCCTGTGATCCGGTTCGGGATAAATCGGTGTATGAAGGGCTCCGTTAAGTTCCTCCGGTTCCGCTTTGATCATTCCGGCGGATGCATACACAGGCTTCAGCTCCCTGTCTGTGATGAGAACCGGCATCCTCAGCTTTTCAAAGAATCCGGTATAGTTTTCGTTATAGGGGATGAGGCGTCCCCGGATGCTGATCTCAAAGATGCCGAGCATTCCGAAGATGCTTGCCTCCGGTGTATTGATAATCCGTATGTTGGTATGAGGATACAGGACCAGAAGATCCAAAAGAAGGATTCCGAACCAGAGGGCGATATCCCCTGCCTGAAAAAATACGGTCCTTCGGGGAAGACGTCCTGCCTGTACAAGAAGAACGAACAGACCGGCGAACGTCATCAGGATCATCCATGCATTCAAAAGATAGAAGCCGATGCCATAAGCATAGGTACCGGTATCGACTACAAACTGAGAAAGAGGTATACGGGGAATATAGACAAGGCCGTGCAGGTCGTTGGTCATCGCCATGATTGACAAAAAGACTGCCGGGACAAGCAGCAGCGCCTCGTTCCCCTTCCCCGATTTCTGTTTTCCGCGCCGGATGCGGATGCAGGTCATCAGAAACAGCGTGGAAATCAACATCTGCGGGATCCAGTAGGCGTACGTGGCATAGCGAATGGCGCCTGTCGTGACCGCAAACGAATATCTGAAAAACCGCAGGAACATATAAAGGAGCATGAAACGGGCTGCCAGGTGCATGTGTGTTCTTGCGCGGGAAGGAAGAAGCCTGATCCGCACCACTTCCAGCCAGAAGATGAGAAGACCGGTGTAGAGCACGTATTGGATGCAGTTCATCAGGGCATCCCACGCGATCGGCAGAAATCTTCCGATCATGTTGGTAAAGCCCGCGAGCAGAAGGAAGCCGATAAACAGCCATGTGTTTTGATTCTGTTTTGTCATGGCAGAGGCCTCCTTGCTAAATGAAATAAATACTGTTGCAACGGAAGTGTCAAGGAAATATCAAGGAAGTGTCACGAGATGAGATCTCCCCGTCAATTTCAACTATTATTCACTCAGTTCCTGCTCAATCTCCTCTATGGTCGGCATGGATCTTTTATATTCCGCCGGAAGCAGATGAGACAACTGATACTGCGAAACTCCGATCGGCTCGCTGGAGCTGTCAGTCGCGTATTGCGCAAGCACATTGTCCTTTGTCTTACAGATCAACAGGCCGACGGTTTTGTTATTGTCTTTCCTCAGGATTCGATCCACTGCCACGATATATGTACCTAGCTGTCCGATAAAGCTCGGTTCAAAATCAACAACCTTAACTTCCACAACAACATAACAGTGCTCCTGTATGTTGTAAAAGAGCATGTCAATGAACTGCTCAGTCTCACCGACGACCAGACGGTATTCCCGACCGACAAAGGCAAACCCTGTCCCGAGCTCCATCAGGAAATCCTGCACCTGATTCATCAGGGCATCCTTCAAGTCCTTCTCATCATAGTTTTCCCTAATCGCGATAAAGTCGAAATTGTACGGATCGCGTGTCATTTCCTGGGCCAAATCACTTTGCGGCTTCGGAAGTGTCAGCTGAAAGTTACTGATAGCTTTTCCAGATCGTTCATATAGATCGGTATCCAGAAAGTTCATAAGAACTCCGCGCGACCAGTTGTTTTCGATTACCTTGCGGACAAAAAAGATTGCCTTCTTCGCATCGCCTTTGCTGTTAATGATGATCTGCCGATGATGTCCCCAGGGAACCATTGCCAGTTCGTTCAGTGATATTTGGTGCACAGCCTGTGCACCTATTTCATTTTCGGAAGCTACAGACAATTCGGGCACAGCTTGTGCACCTATTTCAGATGAAGCGTTTTCATCCAGAGCATTTTGATAAAGCACATAGAAACGGCGCATATATTTCAGATTTGTCGTAGAAAAGCCTTTCGCATTCGGAAATGCATCCTGCAGGTCGCGGCTGATCTGATCCAACACCTTGCTTCCCCATTTGCTTTCCGCTTGCAATGAAACAATATCTCTCCCGAGACTCCAGTAAAACAACAGCATTTCCCTGTTTACGGATACGGAAGCCTTCATCTGGCATTGTCTGTATCGCTGCCTGACAGACTGTATCCAATCCTTGTACTCATGATCTATCTTAATAAGATTACCCATTCGTCGTATCCTCCGTATCCGATTTCGGTTTCCTCCAGTCTTTTGCCGGGATTCTGCGGCCCATATCATCGCAGGTATACGGCCAGTTGATTTTCCACTCAAAATATTCTTCTTTTGTGATAATCCCATCCGCCAGTTCCTGCTTGTGGAAGACCCATTCCGCAAGGAAATCATTCAGAAGCGGATAATCCATCCAGAAGCCAAACGGCTCATGCGCAGGCCAGTGGTCATTGTCATGATAATAAACGCCGGGATCATCCGTGGTATTGACCCGCTCTCCCGGGATGCGCTTAAACTGGAATACACGCAGCATTCCGGGATTGTCTTCCTCCATCCAGAACAGGATCTGCATCAGCTCGGATGCGTTCTGCCCGCTGACATCCTGAAGTGTCTCCGGATTGCAATCCAGAAGACGGGCGATCTTCTCAAGCGTATCCTTCCTTGGGTTGCGGTATCCGCTTTCAAACTGCGTGATCCTTCCCTGTCCGTTTTCACCATAGCCCAGCATGCCTGCCAGTTCGGTCTGATTGTATCCTCGGAAGTTGCGTATCCTCTGAATCTTTTTCCCCATCAGCATATGTATCGTCCTCTTTGCTCCGTAGGCAGTGGAGCACTTTTCTTATTATGGTCAGATCCGCCTCAAATATACCGCCGGAATGTCTGCAAAGGCGCAATCGCTCGATTTTTCATATTATACTGCCAAAAGCGCTCTTTGTAAATATAAATAATCGCATTTAAGCTAATTTATGTGTTGACTTGGGCTATAAATGCGGTTATAATAACCTTGCGCGATGATAATCGCCATTATGCGATTTTTGATCTTTGAAAACTGAATATCCAGCATTCCGGTTACATTCCCTGTCAGGGGAGCGACATGTCATCCCGCCGCCATGACTCCATTG
>JAFTFD010000135.1 GCA_017449745.1 Lachnospiraceae bacterium | reverse complement strand
TTGTATGCTTTTTCCAGAGCAGCCTTGGAATAAGAACCATAAACACCATCCACCTGAAGGCTGTGATCCGTCTGGAACTGTTTAAGCGCTGTGAGCGTATGATCACCAAAAAGGCCGTCCACACCTGCATCCCCGCAGGAATAACCGCAGGCAATCAGCATGGTCTGCATAGTCTTTACTGCATCCCCGGTATCACCAAACACAAGATCGCTCGCCGCTGTATCAGATGATACTGCGCTGCCGTTCAGCTGAGCAGTGACCTTGTTTGCGAGATCATCCATACGTGCCATCAGCCAGTTTCCCGGACATGACTTGTTTGCAAACCATCTGTGGACAGTCAGAACCATTTCTCCGGACTTCGGCTCATAAGCAAGTGTCTTATCCTTATCGCCAAGTCACAGAAGCTTATTTTTCCCATTTCTCTTACAGATATCGACACAGAGCTTGATCAGCGTCTGATAGACGATATCTTTAAATGCATAAGGCTCCGTTGTGTCAGAAGCGCACTCGATCGTAACTGCCCTCTGGTCATTGGCATTGGAAGAAGAACACCATGAGCGGTTCTTCTCTTCCACATACATACCAACCCTGCCATCCGGACCGATACCGTACTGGCAGGAAGCCTCTCTGCTGGTCGGATAAAAGATCTCACCAAGTGTTTCTACTGAGCACTGGCCAACTACGCAGTGAGGCGTGATGCGGTCAATGCTGTGGGTTCTCTGCCCGGAATGATTCGGGCTAAGCTTGGTATAGGATACCATTGAACTATTCGTATATGCCATAATCGTTTCCTCCGTCACTTTCTGCCCAGACTTTCTGGGCTTTAATTCCATAGTTTCTGCAGATAGCTTCTACCTCTTCATGGGAGACCTGCCTGATAATCCGGATCCGCTTTGAGATGATCCACGGCCAGACCTGCTTGGGATTAGTCTTAAAGTAATACCAGCCATCCGGGATTTCCCGAAGGCCGTACCGCTCCGTCACCTCGATCTGTTTGCCGTCAACCTCGCATTCACACCAGACGGTATCCGGACGTTGAAGAAGGGAGCCATCCGGCCCCCTCTTCCCGATCCAATCTGTAAACGGCACCTCACAGGAGTGAAAGCCGGGACGCAGTGAAAGCCTGCCCCCGCAGCCACTTGCTTTGACATGCGTCGCATCAACCTTCTCCCCAATCACGGCTTCCAGCCACCTGCCGATAACCATCTCCCGCTTTGCTTCCACATAAAGCGGGTAAAGCTTCCCGCCTTTTAAGCGGAAAAGCTTATAAGTTTTCATGTTTGATCGTTGCGATCAGTGCTTCACCGGCACCAGTAATGATCGCATTGATATCCACATTTGCCGCTTTCAGAACATTGATGCCAGAAGCAGACATCTTCTGAAGGGATCCCTCCAGCAGCTTTTTGCCAAGATCCCTGATTTCATCCTGTGTCAGCTTTCCGTCGGCACTTGCAGCTTTCAGGTCATCCACCACGGTCTGCTGAAGCTCCAGTACCGTCTGCTCGGCTGCAGCAGTCAGCTCTTCCACAGCCAGGTTGATGGTGTTAAGCTGCTGCTGTTTCCCGATCTTTGTAACAAGCCATGCCCCGAGGACGCCGATTAGCGTAATGGCAAGATTGGCTGCTATCGATACGAGTGTTTCGATAATAACAGTATTCATATGCTCCTTCCTTTCTCCGTTTAACGCCCGGACGGCGATTAATGAATCTTGTGTTCCCGGGACAGCTCATGGTAGAGATCCCGGATATACCTTGTGTCTGCACGGACGACGCCGTTCGTGATTTCATATTTCTCACAGAAGGCCTCATACTCATCTGCGACATTGAGGGTATATGCCCACTCATCTGCTGAGTGTTCAACCCCGGCGCGGCATTCCCTCGCGAAGGTCAGAAGTGTCTGCCTGTGGGTATTAACCCATAAATCCTGCACCTGCTTCTGCAGCCTTCCGTTAAGCTTTCCTCCAAGCCATGAAAACAGGTGATCCCATGGGTTGAGTTTCACCGGGCTGATTTGGATCACCGAGAGAAAGAGGATCAGCAGCACAACCGCCCATCCAGCCACCTCTCCGGCAGTCAGTTTCTGCCAAACTTCGTATATCGTCATTGCATCCTCCTTCTCCCTTTTTCAGGGCATGAAAAAGGCAGGATCACTCCTGCCCCTCAGTAGATATTTCATCCGGTGGGATAATGGTGTCCGGATCAAATTCCGGTTCCGGCTTCTCACAATCCCGCCACCCTGCATAGGATTTCACATCGATCACCTCTGTGACGATCTCCCCATCTGTGATGGCCATGCCCTCGTCAGCGATCAGGCGATAGCGTTTGGTATATGCCGTCCCTTCCGGCTTCACCGGGGAGACGGTGTATCCGCCATCCTCCCTCAGATACCGATACAGCGTTTTTCGTTTCATTGGTCTTTCCTCCTCTTACTCTTCATCCGAAATTGTCTCGCCGTTTGGCCCGACATACGGATGCGCATAGTTGATGGTTGCTCCGGTTGCACCCCACGGTGCTCCGGTCAGGACACCTTCTTCTAATGGGATATTAATCACCATCCCATTCGGTGTGCTAGAAAAAGCGTTTGCATCGATCTGGGCGATATTCGGCCCTAGGTTTACCTCCTGCAGGGCACTGCTCTTTGCGAAGCAGTTTGTCCCGAGCTGTGTAATCGCCGGAAGATATACCTTTTCAAGCGCCGGACACTGCATAAAGGGTGCGACGATATACGTCGCAGAAGGCAGGCACACGGTTTTGAGCTTATTACAGTTTAAGAAAGAACTGCCCTGTGCATTTAGTACCTTTGGTAGATCAACAACCTCGAGAACTGAGCAATCCCCAAAAGTATAAGAAGGCACGCTCGTTGCTTCCGGCAGATGGATCTCTGTCAGCTTCTTGCAGTACTGAAAGGCATTTGAATTGAGCCTTACAAGCTTTGGCATATTTACTTCCACAAGATTTTCGCAATGCTGGAAGCCGCTCTGTACGACCTCCGTGCATTCCGGCATATCCGCAGACAGCAGGTTCATGCAGTAGGCAAGGCCTGAAGTCTGCACAACAGTTGCCAGCGGGAAATAAACATTCACGATCTCA
>JAFTFD010000134.1 GCA_017449745.1 Lachnospiraceae bacterium | reverse complement strand
CGGAGAGACCTGTTCTGGACGATCAGATGAGGATCGTCTGCTGGGCGCACGCCGTGCCGGGGCTGTACTCTCCAAACGGAACGATGCAGTACGCGGGCGGCTCTTACCAGTGGATGAAAAATACGATCTGCCTGAGCGAAGCCGCAGAAGCGAAGAGGAGAATGGATGACGTATCCGTCTATGATCTTATCAACGAAGAAATAGCTTCCTCTGAGCCCGGAGCAGACGGCCTGATCTTTCTCCCTCATCTGATGGGAGAGCGTGCTCCGAGATGGAACGCGAACGCCAAAGGTGTTTTCTACGGGATCACGCCGACAACGACCAGAGCGCAGTTGCTGCGCAGTGTCATGGAAGGGATCATACTGAACCTGAAGCTCTGCTATGACATTCTGATGCGGGATAGGAAAACAATGGATGCAGAGCCCATGATGCTCGTCGGCGGAGCGGCCAGGAGCAGTGAATGGCAGAGATGCGTCGCCAATTGCTTTGGCACGGATGTCCATGTCCCGGCGCTCCTGGAAGAATCCACTTCTATGGGTGCGGCCGTGATCGCAGGTGTCGGCAGCGGCATCTTTAAGGATTTTTCCGCCGCGGAGCAGTTTATTCAGACTGCTGCGATCCGGCAGCCCGAGGTGCAGTATGCGCAGGCCTACCGCACGCTGCAGAGGGATACGGAATGCCTGTACCAGGCGCTGCTTCCGGTTTATAACAGGCAGGACCAACGGCGGTAAAACAATAGAAAATATAGAACGACCAGTTTCAGAAAGGCTAAAACAATGAACAGCAAAACAATAACCAGAGAACAGCTTTCCGCCATGTTCGATCACACGAACCTCCATGCGGATGCATCAAGAGAAGATTTTGACTTACTGTGCAAAGAGGCGGCAGAAGGGCATTTCGCAATGGTGGCGATCAATCCGGAGCCCGTGTCCTATTGCAAGGAGAGACTTGCCGGCACAGGCGTCCATGTCGGTGCGGCCATTTCATTCCCGCTGGGGCAGAATACGATCGAGCAGAAGGCTGCGGAGACAAGACTTGCCATCGCGGACGGCGCAGATGAGATCGACTATGTCCTCCACATCGGACGCCTGAAGGCACAGGATGCGGCGTACATTAAAAAGGAGATGGAGACGATCACTTCGATCTGCCATGAGGCAGGCGTTCTGTGCAAGGTGATCCTGGAGACATGTTATCTTGAGAAACAGGAGATCATCCTGGCGTGTGAGATCGCAAGAGAAGTCCGTCCTGATTTTGTGAAGACCAGCACTGGATTCGGAACCGCCGGCGCGACCGCAGAGAATGTAAAACTGATGAAAGACACCGTCGGGGATGCCGTTAAAGTCAAGGCAGCCGGCGGGATCCGCAGCTGGGAGGCCTGCGCCGCGATGATCGATGCGGGCGCTGAGCGCATCGGGACCAGCAGCTCCCTGAAGATCTTAAAAGAATATGATGAAGCCCATAAATTAATTACGGGACGCGCCCAGTGAATCATAGGAATGCGTTCGATAAATCAAAAAGAACAGGAATGACGCATGGGACGCGTCGATTGAAAAAGAACAGGAAAGCACTGCTCATGAATATCTTCAAGTATTCGCAAGACAAAAACGGCCTTAGCCGCAAGGAAATAGAACAGGCAGTTATAGAATCCCTTCAGCCATACGCGCCAAGGAAGGTTCTGCTGCTGCCGCCCGACTTTACCAGGCTGCATTCGAATGCAGGACTTCTCACAAATCTCTACTATCATGAGCTGATAAGCCGCGGCGCATCCGTGGAGATCATGCCTGCGCTGGGTACGCATGCTCCGGTCTCCGATGAACAGCGGATCATCATGTTCGGGGAGGACATTCCGGCAGATGCATTCCTGGTCCATGACTCACGCCTATATTATGATTTTGCCGCATGGATAATGCGGTAGCGGTTCGCAGACATACCGATCTCTTTCTTAAAGGTCCTGCAAAAATAATTATAGTCATTGAAACCGACAGCACTGCTGATCTCGGTCACACTCATGTCCGTCTGGGAAAGAAGGTCGCATGCCTTCTCCAGGCGGATCTTTTTTACGTATTTTGCAAACGGCATGCCGATGTAAGTATGAAAGCTCTCGTAGAGCTGCGTCTTACTGGTCTTCAAGCCGGCGGCCAGGGTCTGTATATCCATATCTTTGTCAGCGTTCGTGTAGATGAACTGGCGGAATTCGTCGATATAGGTCTTCCACATGACGTACTGAATGCCGTTGCGCCCAATGTGATTTCCGATCGCGGGCAGCAGTCCGCAGGCTGCATCGAAAACAGTGCTGTTGGCATCGCAGGTATACAGCATCAGGTACCCCTGTACCGTGTCATTAAAAATGATGGGATAGACAGCAAGGGACAGCGATGGCACTGCTGGATCTGCATCGGGGGCAGCAATCATGTCCTTTACAACGGTTTTGTCTTTGTCGCATTGCCGCATGAGCCGGATACAGGCCTGCGGATACGCAGCATAATCGCTGCACAGCTTTGCCTGCGATAGTTCCCCGGAGGAAACGTCCAATATAGGATTATTCTTACCGATAAACAGGCAGACGGGGATGCGGGAGAGCGTGTAGTAATGCATCAGCAGATCTTTCAGCTCTGATGAAATGTTCTGATTGACTGATTTCTGGCCGGCGGGCATGGCTTTCTCCTTCTGCAGATCCTCAGGCTTTTATGTCACTCTGATATATCCAGTATAGCAGAAAAATTCGGAAGCTCCGGAAAAATTTACAGTTTTGCGGAAACCATTGTCTATTTCTTTTTGCGGGGAAAAACTATGATATAAAAAACGACTTAACACAAAACACAGGAGGGAAAAATGGCTATCGAAAAAGAACTGTACAGGACAGAAACAGACCTCAGATTCAACGATCCCTACGAGGATATTGAAGAGGACAGAGAGCGGGTGCTGCGGGACGGAACCGTCATTCCGTTTCATTATATTCACGGCGGATTCGCACAGATGAGCGTAAAATTCAGCCTCTGCCTGCCGCAGAAAGATTCTTTTACAGGCAGGTTTTTCCAGATCCTTTCGCCCTTCCCCGGACCCGATGAGGAGATGGCTTCCCTGCAGCTCACGGGAGATGACGACTGGGTCGGATTTTCACTCAGATACGGCGCGGCGTTTGTGGAGAGCAATATGGGCTCCAAGCAGGCCTTCGGTCCAAAAGAGGATGATACGATCGTGTGGAAGTCCAGCGCGCAGGTCGCGGAATATGTCCGGAAAAGGATCATGGACTACTATGGCTGCGAGCGTCCTGTCGGCATCGTTTACGGCGGCAGCGGCGGCGGTTACAAGACCATGGCGTGCATCGAAAATACAACGGCCTGGGACGGCGCCGTTCCGTTTGTGATCGGTTCCCCGGCATCGCTTCCAAACACGATCACCATGCATGTGCAGGGTCTGCGTGTCCTCAGAAACTGCCTGGGCAAGATCACGGAAAATCTGGATGCCGGCGGCAGCGGCAATATGTATGACGGCCTCAATGAGGACGAGGAGAAAATGCTGCGCGAGATGACGCGCATGGGCTATCCTCCGAGAGCATGGTATCTGGCCGCCTGGGAAATGGATAATGACGGTTCGCTCCCTGTTCTTATGCCGGGCATCAGACAGAAGGATCCGGGGTATTTTAAAGACTTCTGGGAGGTTCCCGGGTATCTTGGCGCTGACCCAGAGAGTGATGCCGCCAAGGACAGAATTCAGTTTGAAACGCTCGTAAGAGAAGTTCATGTACCGGGAACGGAGGAGGAGAAGGCAGGTTTTGACTCCCGCAATGATGTGGACAACGCCTGGCAGAAGATGCTGACGGACGGAAAGGATGCCTGGATCGAGGTCGAATCCATTCCTGCTCTTGATAACCTTTACATCAACGGGACGCAGATCGTGATCACTTCCGGTGAAGCGGCCAGCGCCAGCCTTACTCTGGACAAGATCATTCCCGCAGAAGGCAAGGACGGGGGCGCCCTGACGATCGGTATGGTCTATGGGACGCCGAATCTGCAGGATCTCTTTGCAAAAATAAAGCCCGGCGACAGCATCCGACTGGATAATTCCGACTATATAGCGGTGCAGTCTTATTATCGCCACCAGGTTCCTGCCGACCTGTCCTTCCACGCATGGGATCAGTTCAGAAACGAGGACGGAACGCCGGCAATCCCTCAGAGAGACACTGTCATTGGATACGGTTTTACCGGTACCGGCACTGTGCAGGATGGAAATATCCAGTGCAAGACGATCGTCGTGCAGTCTCTGATGGACGAATCCACATGCCCCTGGTGCGCAGACTGGTACAGGCATAAAGTCATTGAGTCAAGAGGCAGTGAAGAGAACTTCCGCGTTTATTATAATGATCGCTGCATGCACGGACCGATCGAGATCCTGGAAAACAGCCAGGTGACAAACTACGGCGGAATACTCAGGCAGGCGATCCTGGACGTTTCCGAGTGGGCATTACATGGAACACTGCCTCCGGCATCCACGAATTATAAATATGACGATGGGCAGATCATCGTGCCGGATGATGCGGCGCAGCGCGGCGGTATGCAGCAGAGCATCCGCTTCACTGTAAACGGAAGCGACTGCGCTCATATTAAAGCAGGTGAGACAGTGAACTTTGATGTTGAGACTCATCTTCCGGAAGCCGGCGGAGAGATCACGGCAGTGGATTATGATTTCGTTGAGAAAAGGGGCGTCGCGATCCCGGATATTTTCTCCACCCGCGGAGATTTCACCAGAACTGCAGAAAACGGAGTAAAAGGTGCAGTATCGACGATCAGCCATGTCTATGACACACCGGGCACCTATTACGCGTCTGTTCGCGTGATGAGCCAGAGAGACGGCAATGCGGCCGAGAACTTCACGCAGATCCGCAATATCGCAAGAGCAAAAATCGTTGTCTCATAAAGAAAATGATCTGCGCTTTTCGCACTCGTTAGGATAGCCGGAAGGACCGGATGGAAACTGTAAAGAAATAGTAGAAGTCCGGAAAAATTTACAGTTTTGCGGAAGTAAGACACTATTTATGAAGGGCGAAAAAGACTAATATTTAAGCCAGAAACATTGATATACAGAACAGGAAAGGGGAGTAAAATGTTCGGCAGCAAAAACAAAGAGGCAAAGACAGCAGAAAAGAAAAAGAATCCGGCAAAGATCGGCGTCGGTAAATTCTGGGCATGGGAATCCAGAGAGCTCTCTGACGCAGGATTTATGTTCCTGACCGGATATATCGTGTTCTACTGCACGGATGTTGTGCATGTAAATGCACTTCTGGTGGGGACGCTGATCGCGCTCTCCAAGATCATAGACGGCGTAACCGATGTCATTTTCGGCTATGTGGTTGACAGGACCAACACGAAGATCGGACGAGGCCGGCCTTACGACCTTTGCCTGATCGGTGCCTGGATCTCGGCAGTCCTGCTCTTCAGCTGCCCGCAGGGGTTCTCGGATAATGCCAGGATCGCCTGGATCGTTTTCTGGTATGTGATGTCAAATGCAGTTTTCTATACATTTCTGAATGCCGGAGAGAAGATCTTCATGCTGCGTGCGTTCAATCACGAACAGCTGATCCGGATGACATCCCTGGGCAGTATCGCAACGAGCCTTCTGGGACTTAGCTGCGGCATCCTGATTCCCCAGCTGGTAGCGAAATCCGGCAAAGATCCGTACGCATGGAGCCGCATGGCGATCATTCTGGCGGTCGTTTATACTCTCATCGGTCTTTGCAGATTCCTCTTTGTGAAAGAGAAACTGGACGGTGAAGAAGCTTCCCTTATCAACGAAGAAAAAGAAGAGGAGAAGCTGGAACTCAAGGAAGTTTTCCAGATGATCCGCAGAAACAAGTATTGGTCTCTCTACTGCCTGACCGTTCTGATCAGTAATATCGTGACCAATATGGGCGTCGGCGTTTACTATTTTGACAAGGTTCTTGGAAATCTCGGTATTCAGAGCGCATTCGCCGCAGTCTCCGCTCTGGCGGTCATTGCCCTGGT
>JAFTFD010000133.1 GCA_017449745.1 Lachnospiraceae bacterium | reverse complement strand
ATCTGCTGTAATAAACGGTGCTGTGGGATAGAGACACATAAAGGAATCAAAGTGCTTCCCCTCCTCTTCATATCTGAGAAGCACTTCCCTTATCACATCCGCAGTTGTGGCAAAATCCCCGGCGGTCTCCCCGGAACGAAGAAACGGAACACTCGCCCCGTACTCCTTGGCGTTCGCAGCGATCTCCTCCGAATCCGTAGAGACCATGACCTCATCGAATCGCCCGCACTCAAGCGCCGCCTCGATCGAATACGCGATGATCGGCTTGCCGCAGAACGGCCTGATATTCTTTTTCGGAATCCTCTTACTGCCGCCCCGTGCCGTAATAATCGCAATACTGCTCATATGCTCTCCCATAATGTTACTATGAATTACAGATCAATGAATAAAGTGATTTCAATACTCTATTATTCGATCATATCAGTGCATAAAAATTTAAATCTATTCACGAATGTTATACTATAACATCCTGTTTGCGTGTATAACATTTGAAGCATTGTCGCAATTGTTATACAAATTCTTCCTTCCTGAATGCATAACATTTGAGGCATTGCTGCAATTGTTATACATATTCTTCCTTCCTGAATGCATAACAACTGAGACATTGTCGCAATTGTTATACTAATTCTTCCTTCCTGAATGCATAACATTTGAGGTATTGTCGCAAATGTTATACAAATTCTTCCTTCCTGAATGCATAACATTTGAGGCATTGCCGCAATTGTTATGCATAAACAACAGGTCCTGCCTGAGAAACCACTTCTAATTAGGTGTGGGAAGTTTTTATAAATTTTATGTGCCAGCTTTGGAATGATGCATGTTATTGAAGAAACAGGCAGTTATTAACAAAAAGCCCCGCACAGCCTCCCAAAAGAGATTCCGTGCAGGGAAAACAGCCGGCGTCACCTCCGGAGGTGATCCGAAGGTGAAGTCGGCTGGCAGTGTATCAGTTAGCGATTCTTGACGTCCTTGATAGAGAAGCTGATGCGTCCCATGCGGTCCTTGCCAAGGCAGACAGCCTTGACTCTGTCGCCAAGCGTGAGGACATCCTCGACGTGATCGATGCGGTGGTTCGCGATCTTGGAGATGTGCACCATAGCTTCTTTGCCGGGTGCAAACTCAAGGAATGCGCCGAACTCTTTGATGCTCACAACGACACCCTCGAGGACCTGGCCCTCTTCAAAGTCTGTCGTGATGATCTCGATCATCTTCTTGGCATCTGCCATGCCCTTAGGATCTACGCCGCAGATGGAAACTCTGCCGTCATCCTCGATATCGATCTGAACGCCTGTTCTCTTGATGATCTCGTTGATCGTCTTGCCGCTCTTGCCGACAACATCACCGATCTTCTCGGGATCGATCATGATCATGTCGATCTTGGGAGCATATGCGGACAGCTCTTTTCTGGGCTCAGCGATAGCATCCTTCATGACGCCGTTCATGATGAACTCACGGGCATCCTTGCAGCGTGCGATCGCACCCTCTACGATGGCTCTTGTCAGGCCATGGATCTTGATATCCATCTGGATCGCAGTGATACCCTTGTGGGTTCCTGTGACCTTGAAGTCCATATCTCCGAAGAAGTCTTCCAGGCCCTGGATATCTGTCAGCAGGACGAAGTCCTCATCGGTCTCGCCTGTGACCAGTCCGCAGGAAATACCTGCGACCTGTGCCTTGATCGGGACACCTGCAGCCATCAGGGCCATGCAGGACGCGCATGTGGAAGCCATGGAGGTAGAACCGTTGGATTCCATTGTCTCGGAGACGCAGCGGATCGCATACGGGAACTCCTCAACGGAAGGAAGAACAGGCATCAGGGCCTTCTCAGCAAGCGCGCCGTGGCCGATCTCTCTGCGGCCCGGGCCTCTGGAGACCTTGGTCTCGCCGACGGAGTATGCCGGGAAATTGTAATGATGCACATATCTCTTCTCAGTAACGAAGGGATCCATGCCCTCGACTCTCTGTGCCTCAGACAGAGGAGCCAGTGTGCAGACGTCCACGATCTGTGTCTGGCCGCGGTGGAACATTGCGGAACCATGGACTCTCGGGATCAGGTCGACCTCTGCGTACAGAGGACGGATCTGTGTCAGCTCACGGCCGTCGGGTCTCTTGTGATCCTTGAGGATCATCTTGCGGACGGTCTTCTTCTGATACTGGTAAACAGCATCGCCGAGCAGGCCAAGATACTCTTCGTTCTCAGCAAATGCCTCTTTCAATTTCTCCGTGACAGCTGCGATGTTGTTCTCTCTTGTCTCTTTGTCATCTGTGAAGACAGCCTGCTCCATCTCCTCGGGAGTGACGATCTTCTTCATTGCCTCGAACATCTCCTCCGGAACTGCGCAGGAAACATAAGGCTGCTTCTCTTTGCCGACCTCGGCGCGGATCTGGTTGATGAAAGCGATCAGCTCCTTGTTGACCGCGTCCGCACGGTAGATATAGTCGATCATATCTGCCTCGGGGACCTCGTTAGCGCCGGCCTCGATCATCATGATCCTGTCTTCTGTGCTGGCGACTGTCAGCTGCAGGTCGCCCTTATCCCACTGCTCCTGGCTGGGATTGATGATGACTTCGCCGTTTACAAGGCCGACCTGTGTCGTTGCGCAGGGACCGTCAAACGGGATGTCAGAGATCGTTGTCGCGATGGACGCACCGATCATGCCGACGAGCTCGGGTCTGCAGTTTGTATCAACGCTCATGACCATGCACTCAAGAGTGACGTCATTGCGCATATCCTTCGGGAAGAGCGGTCTCATAGGCCTGTCGATAACGCGGCTTGTCAGGATCGCATTCTCGGAAGGCTTGCCTTCTCTTTTGTTAAATCCACCCGGGAACTTGCCGATCGCATAGAATTTCTCGGAATACTCAACAGAAAGCGGGAAGAAATCGATCCCGTCTCTGGGTGCAGCGGACTCTGTAGCTGTGCACAGAACTGTTGTATCGTTGTAGTGCATCAGGACACATCCGTTTGCCTGTTTGCCGACGCGGCCGACATCAACACTCAATGTCTTGCCTGCCAGCTCCATTGTAAAAGTTTTGTAATTTGCCATCTCTCCTTCTTTCCGGTGATCTTCTCAGGAAGTTCCGGCGCTTTCTGCTGCCGCTTCCTTATCACCCAGGTCACACATATTTCCCCAGAACATAGATAAAGCGGCAATAGACCGGCAGAACCCGCCAGTCTATGCGCCGCCTTATGATCTGGTTATAATTACTTTCTGATTCCGAGCTTAGCGATCAGAGCACGATATCTCTCGATATCCTTTCTCTTGAGGTAGTCCAGAAGTCCTCTTCTGCGTCCGACCATCTTAAGAAGTCCTCTGTTGGAGTGGAAATCCTTCGGATTCTCCTTCATGTGATCAGTCAGCTCTCTGATTCTCTCAGTCAGAACTGCGATCTGAACCTCCGGTGAACCTGTATCGCCGGGTGTTCTTGCATACTCCTCCATGATTGCTGTCTTTTTCTCTTTGGTAATCATTTTCTTTCCTCCTGAAAATATTAGATTCGCCGTCAACCTTGACAGGGCCGGAGAAGCCGGAGCCAAAGCTGCGGTATCTGCACAACATTAGAATGATAGCATTCTTTTACCGATATGTAAAGAAATTTTAAAAAAAATCAGCGTCAATATGGAATTTACTTTTACAAGTTGAATTATAGTTTACATTCAATGAATTCAGAGTTAAAGCAGAATTTTAGTCATGTTTAACTGCCTTCTGTGTGCTAGTATTATCTAAGGGACGGTCCTCGTTCCTGTTTGCATTAACAGATCAGAACACTTTCTTCCTATGGTGCGGCATCTGTGTCCTGTTCTGATGTTCCAAAATAATCGGGGTCCACAAAATGAATACTAATATCACAGTCAGGCTGATCAGTCTCCTGATCGGCTATTGTTTCGGTTGTATACTGACCGGCGAGATCGTCGCCTACAAGTACACCGGCGGCAGCGCCTCTAAAGTTGGCGACACCGGAAATCCCGGCATGGCCAATATTATGGCTGCCCTCGGCTTTAAGCCAGGTATCACCGTTCTGATCGGCGATCTCCTCAAATGCCTCATCGCCATGCTGATCGCCTGGAAGCTCTACGGCATGACAGGCATCCTGTACGCAGGCCTTGGCAGCACGATCGGCCACGATTTTCCGTTCTGGCGGAAGTTCCGCGGCGGCAAGGGCGTTGCGACGAGCTCTCTCGCCTTCCTGATGTACTCCTTCCCGCTCGGACTTGTATCCAATATTGCCGGAATGCTGGTCGTCTTCGCGACCCAGTATCTGTGCATCGGCGGTCTTGTCATTCCGATCGTCTTCACCATCGGCGGGTGGCTCATCTTCGGCAGAGAGGTCGGTCTTGTCGGGATCGTCTACATCCTTCTCGCGATCCATTCCCATATCGGTCAGATCCTGAAAATACCGTCAGGAGAATGCAGTAAAGACGACGTTCTGGGCGCGATCCGCAGGAAACTCAAAAAATAATTTGTTCATGCTTTAATGCCCTGTTTTTTATAGCAGTAAATCATGAAATGTAAAAAGGGAGGTCCGAAAACCTCTCTTTTTTCACCTTATTGTTCTTTAAAAAAATCCCTTCCTGCCAGCACATCCTGCTCCATCGTCTCTTTGAGCTGCTCAATATCGGAAAAGCGGTGCTCCGGCCTGCGGTAATGCAGGAGCTGCACCGTAATCTTCTGTCCGTACAGGTCTTCGTGACAGTCATAGAGATAAGTCTCAAGGTTGACCACGTTGTTGTCTTTGACCGTGGGCTTTCGGCCGATATTCGTCATTCCGTGAAACACTCTCCGGTCGATCAGGATATTGCTGTAGTAGACGCCGAACGGAGGAAGCAGTTTTCCCTCTTCCGGATCGATGTTCGCTGTCGGGATATCGATCGTCCTGCCAAGCGCTTTCCCGTGAATGACATCCCCGGTAAAAGAATAGGGGCTGCCCAGGCACATGCAGGCATCTTCCATTCTGCCCTGCCTGATATAAGATCGTATTCTTGTCGAACTGATCGGTCTTTCTTTGTAGGCGACCTTATCTACCAGTCTGGCCGTATAGCCATATTCAGGGCTCAAAGCTTCCAGCAGTTCGAAATTCCCGCTCCCTTTGTTTCCGAAAGAGAGGTCGCTTCCTGCTGCAATAAAACGTGCGTGTAAGCCGCCGCACAAAACAGTGCGCACGAACTCCGAAGGCTCTGTCGCCGCGGTTTCCCTGTTAAAGGGCAGCTCGAATAAAATATCCGTTCCGATCTGTGCCAGTGCGATTCTTTTTTCGCTTCTTGTCAGAAGCTCTCCGTCTGTATTGAATCCAAAATAGACTTCGGGAGACGGATCAAAAGTCACGACTGCCGCCGTAAGGCCCTCTTCCTTTTTCCGGATCACCTCATCCAGCAGCGCCCTGTGTCCGAGATGCATGCCGTCAAACTTGCCGATCGCCACGGCGCAGCCTTCATCCGGCCTCAGCACTTCCTTTAATTCCTGAATACTGTTAACGATTATCATTGTTCTTCTATAGCGGTTTTGCTCCACCGCAGGTGCTTACTCGCTCTGCGGAAAGAATTTCACATTGACAAGCCTGTGGCTGCCGGTATCATATCTGTAAACGGCATAGAACCTTCCATCCTGTCCGTACATGCGGATCAGGGAATCCGGTCCCGCGTTTTCCTTGATCCGCCGGGCGGTCTCTTTTGAGCAGTCCGTTTCCCTCAGCATCAGCGGATTTCCGTTCTCAAGATGGATCTGAACCTCCGGAGCCGCTCTCAGGGCCGGAAAACTCATAAAGAAAGAATCAACAGGCAAAATATATCTGCCGATCTCCTCCGGGTCGCTGTCCATGATCCTCTGGGCTTCCTCCAGTGTGATCGCCTGCTCCAGGGTAAACTGCCCCACTCTTGTCCTTGTCAGATGCTGCATGGCCGCACCTGTCCCCAGCGCATTTCCAATATCTTCACAAAGGGTGCGGATATAGGTTCCTTTGCTGCAGACGACTCTCATCGTCACCAGCGGGAGCTCGATCTTTTCGATCTCCAGATCCAGGATCCGGATCCGCCTCGCTTTTCTTTCGACGGATTTCCCTGCTCTTGCGAGCTCGTAAAGTTTCT
>JAFTFD010000132.1 GCA_017449745.1 Lachnospiraceae bacterium | reverse complement strand
GCCAGTTGTATTCCACTGGACATGGCATCTTGATGATATTGATCCCACTGAATCCGTCAAAACCGAGACACTATTGGAAATGTACAGTTAATTGGAAAGCGCTATACTAGTGTATTATAACATAAAAAATGCTCTTTCGTGAATATACCAAAAAAAGGAGCCCGAAGGCTCCTCTCCCACCGCGCATACATGCGCTGACGTTTCAGTATAATTCTGTGATATCTGCCGCCTGTGCACCGATCAAACAGCTGCAGGTATTCTATTCTCTGCCTTTCCTTCTGCAGTTCCGTCTCCGGTCCGCTCCTGGTATTCTTCCAGGTGACACCATTTGGATTTCCTGCATGGTATACAGACATTGCCTCTGGCAAGCTTACGATTTCGCTCTGCGAAGCCGCCCATGTGAGCACGGTATAGTCGCCCATCCAGTAATGTTTCATCAGCACCGGAAGCTCTGCCGCCTCTTTTCGCAGAAAATAGCTTGAGGCGTGCACCGGCCACTGCAGGAAGATCTCCTCCTGTGTCAGTCTGTGGATCTGGCTCCACTTATTGAACATCCGGTTCTTCTCAGGGTGACCGGTTTCCCGCCAGTATGTATTATGTGTACAGAGTGTACATTCGGGATGAGATTCCATGTAGTCATATTGGCGCTGCAGCTTATTTTCATCGCACCAGCGATCATCGCCTTCGCAAAACGCAATATATTTTCCTTTTGCCAGCGGCAGCAGAATGTCCTGTACGATGCTTCTGCCCTGGCTATATTGATTCTGCATTTCATAAATCACTGTGATTCTATCCGGATAACGCATGGAGTATCTGCGAATAATTTCGGTGCTGCCGTCCGTGGATGCATCGTCATGAACCAGGATCTGATACTGAAAAACCGTCTTCTGTGCCAGGATACTGCACAGGCACTGCTCCACATACTCATAGTGCTGATAGACCGGCACCATCACGGTCACCTGAGTAAGGTCCCTCATGCCGCCCTCCTGACCCTGTACAAGGACAACAGGATGTCACAGATCCTCTCAGCCTCTTTTCTCGGAAGCGATGGATATATCGGAAGCGCGAGAACCTGCCGGCTGGCCTTAAAAGCGTTTGGAAGCCCTATGTGCGGTTCTCCACACAGTTCACTTGTCAAGGGATAAAAATATCTCCTTGTCTCAACACGGCACTCCGCCAGCACCTGCTGCACTCTGTCACGGTCCGTCCCGAACGCCTGCGGATCGATCAGGACCGGATAGTAGGCATAATTGCTGCGCACGCCCTTTTCAATATGCGGCAGGGTGAGCCCTGCCGTACATTTCAGTCTTCTGTTATATGTCTGCCAGATTCTCCTGCGTCGCTCTCTGTCCGCCTCCAGATGTTCCAGGCTGCAGATGCCCAGCGCCGCGTGCAATTCACTCATTTTTGCGTTTGTCCCGATTCCGCAGATCCCATTTCCCATATCTGCGGGATCATAACCGAAATTGCGGAGTCTGCGGATCCGATCCGCTTTTTCCTGATCCGCACAGCAAACAGCGCCGCCCTCGCCGGTGTAAAACGGCTTTGTCGCGTGAAAGCTGAAACAGACATAATCGCCGATACCGGCAATACTGGTTCCCTGCACACGCTCATCAAATGCGTGAGCCGCATCGTAGATCACACTGAGACCGTATTTCTCCGCTATTTCCCGAATCTTACCGGTTTTGCAGATATTACCGTAGACATGGACAGGTAAAATCGCAATAGTTCTGGGTGTGATTTTGCTTTCCATCTGATCCGGATCCATCGTCAGCGTGTCTGGATCTATATCACAGAATATTGGCCGCATCCCCATCCGAAGAATAGCCAGCGTCGTGGATATAAATGTAAAAGGCGTGGTGATGACTTCCCATTTCGACTCTGCATCAACAGGAAATGATTCTATCGCAGAATACGCTGGTTTTCCCTTAGTCTGCGCTGCTCCAATCGGTCCCGGCTTATTGCATTCCTTCTCATCTTTTACAGCCTGCAATGCCAGTTCCAGTGCGGAATGCCCGCTGCTGACGAGAACAGTATGCGGGTTGTCCAGAATATCCCGCAGGATCTCCTCAAGCTTCCGGCATTCCTGCCCGTTATTGGTCAGAATCTTTGTCTCCCATACCGGTTTGAGTTCTCGCATATAACGGTATAGAGAGGGAAGGGACGGTTTTGTCACCTGGATCATCAGGCCGCCTCCTTCTGTTCTTCTGCAAAGGATCGATACAGATCCGCACAGCTCACACCTTTTCTCCATAGAATATCTCTTGTATAAAGGCCATTCTCAATAGCATAATCGAAATAATTTGCCAATCCTCCAGTATGGATAAAGAGAATGTTTGCATTTCGGATATTCTTGTCCTTAATATACTTTTTCATTCCGTAGAAGACCTTTCCCGTGTACACTGGGTCCAGTCGCACCCCTGTTTTCTGAAATACTTCCTCAATCAATTGAATAATCTCCTTACTTGTGTGCCCATAGCCTCCAACCAAAGCTTCTTCGCTCAAATGAATATTTCTGTCATTGATGAAAAGATTCTTTTGCAGGAGACAATTCTGTACATCGATCAATGTTCTTTCCGCATCATGAGCGATGCATATTCCGATGATCCGGTCCACGGCTCCGCCCGCAGCGGCAACCAGCCCCGCCATAGATACCCCGGTACCCGCTCCGATAAATATGTAATCAAAGTGAAGCCCAAGGTCTCTTTGCTGCTGCAGGATCTCCTCATACACTTCCATGTATGGCTGCATTATGATATCCCGGTTCCCTTTTCCATAGGGATCTCCGTAAACCAGATATGGATGGCGTTTTTCTTCTCTCAGTCCCCTTATCAATCCTTTTATGATCTTCGCTGTCTCATAACGATAACAGTAATAATAAACTGCGCCAAATTCCTCGGCCAGGCGATGATTTAAGGTCTTATGCTCTGAACGGGAACGCACGACCTCAACGATATAACTGGAGAGTCCGTTTTTCTGCGCAAAGTAGGCTATTGCGCTGCACATATTAGACTGCGGACTGCCTGCCGCAACCACGGTGTCACATCCTGCAGACATGCAGTCTTCCATAAGTTTCTGCGCAATACGGACTTTACTGCCGGAAACCGGAAATCCCCGCATGAAACCATACTCATCTTCCCTCTTTATGTAAATATTATTACCTTGCGGATCCTTCATCCACGGCCGGATCGGCGTAGGGGGATCACTCTGGATTTTTCTGTCGCTCTTATCTTTCTTGTTCTTTCTATTCATGTTCTTTCAGCTTCTTCCTGGTCTTCTGTTGATGAGCCAAAAGGGCAGAAACTCTGTTACTCTGTCCTTCTTGCGCTGTTTTTCATGCTGCGTCCAGTTCCATAGACATGTGATAAGTATCCTCACCGTCCACAGAGAGGATCCTGCACCCCTGTTCTAGATACAGCTTGATTGCTGCAGTGTTGCTCTGTCTGACCTCAAATTCAAAATGATGGATCCCGAGGCCTTTCAGCTCCTGTACGGCAATTCCTAACATTCTTCGCCCCAGGTGCATTCTCCTGTAAGCGGTATCGATCGCAAAGAAAGTCCCATACGCTGTATCACTGCCGTAATTCCTTCCGGAATAGACCGCGATCATTCCGATCGGCTTCTCCTCCTTGTTGAAAGCCATCCAGACAAGCGCATTCTCCCCGAGCTTCCCGGCATAGGCTGTGATGTCAATTCCTCTCTCTGTCAGAGATGGCGTCAGATAAGATTCCATTTTTTGTAGTGCTGCCTGAATCTCCTGTATATCAGAGCTTCGCCTTATTGCAATATCCGTCGGGCACTCCGTCAGCTGAGGCACCAGTATCTTACGACCGGCTGTGCCGGCTATACCTGTCAGGTTCAACTGGGCATTCGCCAGTTCGCTGTTCGCTTTCCATTCATTCTCCTGCTCCAGCCAATAGAGAATGGCTTCCGGCAGATTGACGCCTCCGAGATGGCTGAACACGTAACTGCCAGAAAACCGCGGGTTCATCTCCAGTATATAAGGCGTATTTCCTTTCATAATGACATCTACATCCAGCACGCCGACCGGACGCAGCAGGAGTGCCAGCTTTCTGCCCGTTTCTCTCAGTGCGGGCAGATCAACGATCTCCGCTGCATCCGTTTCTCCTGCACGCATAGCCAGTTTCTTCTTTACGATCGTATTCCTGTACGTTCCCTCCAGGTCGCAGATCACATCCAGGGAGTATTCCTGGCCGGATATTTTCTCCTGGATAAGAGTCCCCTGTAAGGCCGTTCTGTCTTCTGATGGCACGCCATACTGTTCCATTGCATTTTCCATTTCTGTAGCCGACCGTGTATAAACAGCGCGCAGTTCGGGAATCGTCTGGATATTGTTGTATAACCCGATCGAGCCCATCCCAAAGCGCGGTTTCACGACCAGCGGCAGAAACAGGTCAAAATTCTGCATACTGCGGATTGCCTCCTGTATTCTGTTGTAAGTTTTCGGCACCTGAAAGCCATGTTTTGCCAGATATTCAGCTGTCTTCAGCTTATCCTGGCACAGACTTACCACAGCTGCATCAGGCAGGACGATCGTCACCCCGATCGCAGCAAATTCGTGTTTATGCCTTGCAAGTATTATGAGTCCGAGATCAAATAGAGAAATTATCGCTCTGATGTGAAATACGACACAATAATGTTTAAGAAAGGGAATATATTCCTTGTCGAATACGCCCGGCGCGACCTCAGCACGGTCTGCCTCTGCGAACGACGGCGCTTCGCAGCTGTTGATAACATGTACCTCTCCATTTCCTTTCAGTGCTTCCTTAAAGTACCGCACTATATAGCCTCGCCGGCCTCCGGAATCAATGAGTATATTCGTTTGTGCACCTCCGTCCTCTCCTATACAAGCCGCGCTCTCCTTTTTTCAGTATCTGTACCTGCCATTCGACAACACCGGCTGCTTCCCTGCGATAGCATTCTATTACAGGCGCCAGCAAAACATTCAGATCAGCATAAAATATTGCACTAAATCTGATGAGAAAGAATAAGGACGGCATCTTAAGGCCATTCTCAACCTGGCTTAGATAGATATTACTCACTCCCATGAGTTCCGCAGCCTCTTTCTGGGTTAATACTGTCCCGTCAAAGCTGCACTTTTCTCTGGCATTCCTGATCTGTTCCCCAATCTTCAGCAGATTTTGTCTTTTTATCTGCATTTCCTCGGATTTAATCATTATGACGCTCCATTTCTTCCATAGCGCTGTTTCAAAAACAGCATTATACCGCTTCGAAAAACAGCATAGACAATATAATTGTAGTTTCTATAGTTATGCGTCCGACACCTGCTGCAGCATAAAATCGATAGACTGCGGCCGCATAGCTTGCACAAAGTATTTCAGACAAGCTATATTATATCGGGCATTTACGAATAAATGGTTAAACCGCCTGTTTAAAAAACATATTTTCTGTTTATTTTTGGCGGGTCCAATGAGGGTCTGACAGCCCTGACATGAGTTCCATAGGTGCGTCGCAGCATTTCTCAGCGACAGATCTGAAATAATCAGGAAAGCCTTTTGACTTATCGATTGTCTCCAAAATTTCAGCTTTTTTCTTCCCTGTAACAGCAATAAGCAGCTGGTCTGCATCCTGCCTTTCAGGATCCAGCTTTTCCAGGTGAACCTGCGACTTGTCAAGGCACCCGCATGTACATAAGATCGTTAACAAATATTCCAAATTAGTCATTATATCTCCCCGATTAATAATTACATAATTCCTGTTCTCATCAATCTATTATATTCGTATTTTTCAAGTCACGCAAATCAATTAGCATTGCATTTTGTACTACTTTCGGTTTTCTCAAATAGATTTCAACGAACTGTAAATGGTATAATACAGGATAACTGACAGCATATATTTACTGCAGAAATGAGGTATGCGGGATGAAGAGAGTAACGACTTTTTCCTCAAGGTTAAGAGATATTATGAAGGAGCGCGGCATCAGGCAGAGCGATCTGCTCAGAGCCTGTGCTTCTTTTCGCGACGAGAACGGGCACAGCCTGTCTCAGTCATCGCTGAGTCAGTATTACAGAGGCGAGCGGATCCCGGGACCTGCGCGCCTGCAGATGATCGCAAGTGTTCTCGGTGTCAACGAGTACTTTTTAATGGGATATGATACAGATATGGATCCCGACGGAGAAGAATTTCAGAAGCCTTCCTTAAAAACTATACCTACGGATGCTTTCGACAGCGCCATGCGCTGGTTAAAGGAAAACGGATGGAAAATCGATCAGGATAAAGAGAACGGCAATTACCGGATCCGTATGGCGGGATGGACCTATGACCGGACTCTTACGATCTCAGAAAAAGAAATGACGCTGAAGCTGGGCCTGTTGATAGGGTATTCTAATTTTCTGATGACCAGCCATCTGGAAGTGGATCTCCAGGAGCCTACGAAATAGAGCTTTCTGATATGTAGTGTTATTTTGCTGACGCAAAAATCCGACGCCTGCCATGCTCTTAAGCAGATGACAGGTGCCGGATATTTTTATGCTAAATATTCATCCAGATCATACACCGTATTGATCTTGCCGGATAGGACGCTGATAAAGGTAGGATCAACAGAATTGACCCGGATCGCCGTCGGTCTTGAATCGTCCACCTCTGACGACTTGAGGATCGGCTTCATAGAATACAGAGACCGGTCATAGGTGTAGCCAAGTTCCGGTCTTAAATATTTCTGTGCGAGATGGTCCATATATGGCCAGGCTGATTCAGGGCGGTTGGGGCAGTCATTGCAATTGCCGAGTATCCGGCTGCTGCAGTCCATTCCCTTCTGACAGGCAAATGAGGGCGCCTCATCATAGCTTGTCACATGCGGCGTAAAAGCGACGGCCGTCAGGGAGTGCTGACCGGTGAGGCCGAAGGGCATGATGGAGAAAAACGGGCCGTCCATGACCGTGATTCCGGTATTATTCAGCTTGTCGGAGACATTGCAGAGAATGATCTCACAGAGCTCATATTTGATGCGGAAGGGAATAAATCCATCTGCGCTGTCTTCGCCTCTTTCCACCATATTCAGGATCTGATTTGTGGATGCATAAGTGGCATTCAGCACAAATGGTGCAGCTGCGGTTTTCTTTTCCCCTTTGTAATAATACTCTGTCGTGTAATCTTCTGCTGTTTTTCTGATTCGATCGATAACAGCTTCACACAAAAGGGTCACATTCGGCAGAGCAGCAAGTTCTTTGAGATAGTAATCTCTCAGCACCATCGCGTCATAGGTGTACTCCTGGGTCAGGAATGCGCCGTCGCACATACCCTCCCGGAAATATCTGGAAGGAGACACCTCCTCGCACCGTATCCCGGCAGCCCGGCAGAAGCCCACAAACTGCTCCGCACTGGTCCATGAAAAGCGGGCGCTGGTCGCGTAGACCTGATCGAACTCCTGATATATCGCAAAGGGAAAATCCTCACAGAAGCGTTGAAAATAACCGGCGGATTTGGTCGCGGTGGAGAGGCTCCTCGGGTAATGGTAGCCCATATGGACTCTTGCCTGATTGACGTACGTCGCCCGGGAAAACGGCTCCTTGTCCATCTCCAGAACAAGGACCTTCTCTTTTTTCAGGCCGCAGAATCTCGCAGCGTAGAGTCCATAGAGGCCTGCGCTGATGATGATCCTGTCGTATACAATTTTCTGATTGTGTTCTTCCTTTTTCGCCTGTCCAATCTAGGTCTTCGCTATTTTCTCAATATCTTCGATCAGATATCTCTGATGGCGGAAGATAAGGTCTACGACGACTGACAGATATTTTAAGATAATGGTCAGCAGGCCGAACATTCCCATGAAGCCAAGGCTTAAAAATCCCATCATCGAGACCCAGCCGGACTGCAGATGATTGTCCATGAAATAGGACGCGATCACATAGATCAGGACCGCTATGGTAAATACGAAGAACAGTATGCAGATTCCAAGCGATACCTTCTCCATCACAGAAGTAAAATAAATAAAGGAGTCCAGCGCGAGGTCTGTCCTGTCATTATTGACGGAATGGCGGGTCAGGCTCCCTTTTGCGTCTGACGACTGGTAGCTGACCGTGCTCACAGCAAGGCCGCAGTTGTTATAAACCGCCTTGCGATAGGGGATATATGCGCCTATAGACTTCACACGGTTGATCGCACGTCTGGAAAGGATCCTGAAAGTTTCCTGCCCGAGATTATTCTGGGACCGGCTTGCCTGATTGTATATGCGGTAAAACAAGCGGGAAGTCGTTTTCATTCTGGCGTTTCCGGACGCCGCGACGATATCGTGTCCCTGCAGGCAGCTTCGATATACCTGTTCGATCATCGACAGATCATAATCCACATGCAGATCGTCGAACTCGTATACATAATCCCCGATCGCAAGATCGCGGCCGGCATTCATGCTGCTCTCCATGCCCTGATATCGGCCCATGCGGATAATGCTGACGATGTAATCCTCATCGTGGGTATCAAAATAGGTGTGGATCCTGTCAAGGCTTCCGTCTGTTGAGCCGTCGTTGACGAGAATGAGTTCTGTCCTGACAAACAGGCGCCGGAACTCCTCCATGACATGATCGAGGAAATACTCGATCTCGCTCTCTGCATTATGAACGTAGGCGACTACGGATATAAATTTCTGCTCTCTGTCCATTCGTTGATCACTTTCTGTCCGTATATATATCAATCAGTTTCTCCGTATACCCGCTTAGTGTCAGAAAACGTCCTCTCGTATTCTCGCGGCAGTTAGCTCTAAGCTTCTGCAGGATAACGGGATGATTCCACAGGAACCGGATCCTGTCCGCCAGTTCGTCTGCATCTCCTGGAGTAAACAGAATGCCGGTAGCGTCACCGGTCTCTATGGGGCCCGGATCCAGTTCCCGCTCTGTCATAGCGTCCTCTTCTCCGTCCTGCGGTGTCCGTTTTTTCTCTGTGCTGTTCTGTTTATCATTATGCATATCCAGGGCATTCAGTAGCTCCGGGATACCGCCGATGTCTGACGCGATCACCGGTGTGCCGTAAAGCTGCGATTCAATGACGGTAAACGGGCAGTTTTCATACCACTCCGAGGGAATCACGGAAAAGGCCGCGCCGCTGATCTTCTCTTTTAATGCGTCACCAGTCAGGAAGCCGACCATCTCACAGTTCAGAAGCTTATTAATTCTATCAGTATAGCCCTCTTCACCGGTACCGGCAAATACAAAGTGTATCTCCGGAAGCATTTCGGCGGCCTTCAGCAGTGTATCCGTGCCCTTCTCAGGGCAGAATCTGCCGAAATAGAGGACGTATGGGCTCTTCTGTTTTTCCGCCAGTTCTTTTCCGCAGGCTTCTCCGGATGACGTACTGACTGCTTTGCCGGTCTTTGTCGGCTGCAGCATTCCGTCAGCGATATAATTATGCATCGTCACAAGCCGGCCGCTGAGGTCAGGGTTGTGGGCGAGCATCTGCTGCATAAAGCTGCTGGGGCAGATGATCCTGTCCACCTGCCTGTAAGTATGGCGTTTTCTGTAAAGCTGCGCTTCCATTGTCCCGAGGACGCTCCGCAGCCTTGAGCCATGAATACAGCGGTGTTTTGCGCACTGCCTGCAGTCCCCGTCTATACATCTCGCACACAGCTCTCCGGTTTCCTCGATCCGAAGCATGTGATTGGGACATACCCACTGATAATCATGGGCTGTCGCGATGACCCGGACCTTTCTTCCTGTCTGCCGCTCATACAGCCGGATCTCATCGATGATCGACGGCGTGATCTGAAAATTGATATTGTTGAGATGTACCACGTCAGGCTGCATATCATCCAGCACCAGGCGGATCTTTTTGCGCGCCTCCGTGGAGTACAGAATTTTGATCGGATATGTCAGCTGGGCGAGACTCTTTTTGTGAAAGTTCACATCGGCAGTGTACGCATTTACCCTGTTTCCGACGATCCTGCCCTCGTGCTCCATGCCAAAGTACTGCACCTCATGCCCCATCGACATGAGCTGCTGCCCGATCTGGAAGATATATGTCTCCGACCCGCCGTTGGGGTAGAGAAATTTGTTTACGATTAATATTTTCATCGGAGGTTTTATTTGCCATAATACAGCGGCAGCGTATTCTCCACCATGGAATCCCAGTTGTATCTGCTGCAGATATGATCGGCTGCGCCGTCCTTGTATCTCTGCACCAGTTCCGGGTGGTCCAGAAGGTTCTGCAGTTTTTCCCTGAGATCCTCCACATCGCCCTTTTTAAAGGATGCCGCCTTGTCCGCGACGACCTCCATGTTCTCAGGGATGTCGCTCACGATGCAGCAGTTGCCGTAGCTCATTGCCTCCAGAAGGCTGATCGCCATGCCCTCAATATCGCTGGGAAGCGCGTAGATCCAGGCGTTCGAGAACAGCCCTGCCACAAGGGGGGCGTCAGCGAACCCGGCCAGCATTACGCGAGGGTCCGCTTTGGCCATCTCTGCGAGTTTCTCTCGGTACTCCTCCGCACTCGCGGAGCCGCCGGTGATCACAAGTTTCTTGTCTGTCTTGATGCCCCGGTATGCCTCGATCAGGTAATGGATGCCCTTCTCCGGGACGAGCCTGCTGAGTGTCAGCACATAGCTGTCCTTTTCGATTCCCCAGCGCTCTTTGATAATCTCATCAGACACCCGTTCAGGTCTGTCTATGCCGTTTGCGATATAGTGCGTCTCCCTGCCGTAATTGTCCTTAAAGTACTCCTGCAGGTTTTTGGACAGGACGATCACCTCATCCGCGTATTTTACCGCCATTTTCTCGCCGGCTTTGAGCATGGAAGACGCAAAGTTTCCCCATTTGGCGCGCTGCCAGTCAAGGCCGTGAATCGTCGCAACTACACGCTTACCGAAGAGTTTTGGCAGCCACAGCATGAGGCAGGGACCCTCCGCATGGTAATGGATGACATCGTATCCGCCGAAGAGGACCCGGATGCTGGCAAGAACCGAGTAGACGATCGCGTTGAGTTTAGGATTGCGGAACGTCGGGATCGTGATCATACGGATCCCTTCCCGATAGACGCCGGGTTTTCCCGGAATGCGATCATAATCCTTTGCCTGCAGATGATATCCGCTCCGGTTGTAGCAGTCCACCGTATGTCCCTGGGCACGGAGTCTCTTTGCCAGCTCCCAGACGACGATCTCGACGCCCCCTTCTCTGGATGGAACGAGCTTGTGGCCGATCATTGCGATCTTAAGCGGCCTATTTTCTGCTGATGCAGTTGTATTGTTAGACAGTTTATTCAATATCTGCTACCTGTAAATATACAATTATCCCTGTGATTATTCGAATCTGCCGGGTGCTGTTTTTCTGCCTGATTGCACAGAAACGGGCATCTGCAACAGCAGATGCCCTGTCATTATACCTTAATTTTATGATCTTTGCAGTATCTGTCACTGGGAAATTGACACCGCATGCATATATTCATCATTTCCGCGAGCCACACGCACTGTGACCTTCTGACCGATCTTGACCAGGCGGCATTTGCTGTAGTCAGTTGTTGTGTCAACACGGACAAGCATCACATTTCCACCGCCCATATCCAGCTTGATCAAATTGGCATCTGTACCGGCTGCTATCGTCCCGCTGACATCTACTGCTCCGGATGCATCGGAAGCTGAATCCGCCACCAGCTTGTAGCCAGCCTTGATCACCGCAGCATGCATATATCCGTCGCCGCCGTTATAGATGCTGACTGTGACATTATTGCCCGGGATCAGCATTTTTGCAGGTCCCTGGTTTGTGTTGCCGTCCAGCTTGATCAGCATGGTGGCGCCATCTGTCTGCAAATGAAGGATACTGGAGGACGAATCGGACCCGATCGTTCCCGTCACATCGACATAGCTGGAATTTGTGTTCGTACTGGTATTCGTACTCGTGCCGGAACTCGATCCCGAGACCGCCGGTGCTGTCGTTCCGAGGGCTACTGCCGCTGCGTGCATATATCCGTCATCGCTGCGGTAAAGCGCTGCAGTTACGGTAGTTCCTGCAACCATTGTATTGACTGCGTTTGCCTTCGGATTCGCATCCAGCTTGATCAGCATAACACCGCCGCTTGTGTCCAGGCTGCAGATAGCGCTGCCGGAATCATAGGACTTGACCACACCCGTGACATTAATGTAAGAGACTCCCGAATTAGAGTTCGAATTATTGTTCGTGTTAGCATTAGTGGAACCCGATACTGTCGGT
>JAFTFD010000131.1 GCA_017449745.1 Lachnospiraceae bacterium | reverse complement strand
TACAGCGCCTTTTTGGCGATGTCCGCCGCGCGCTGATATCCGATTACGGGAGCAAGCACTGTCACGATCCCGACGCTGTTTTCCACCAGTTCGCGGCATCTATCCTCGTTAGCCGTAATGCCTGTGATACAGTTATCTACAAATGTCTCGACAGCAAAACCGAGTGTATCGACAGACTGGAACAGGTTGTAGAAAATAATGGGTTCAAAAGCATTGAGTTCCAGCTGCCCCGCCTCTGCCGCCATGGTTATGGTCATATCATTGCCGATGACGTTGAAAGCGACCTGATTGACTACTTCCGGAATGACCGGATTCACTTTTCCCGGCATGATGGAAGAGCCATTCTGTTTTGCCGGGAGATTGATCTCGCCGAATCCGGCTCTGGGGCCGGAAGACATAAGACGCAGATCGTTCGATATTTTCGATAATGTGACCGCGCAGGTCTTTACTGCGGACGAAGCCGCTACAAAGGGATCCAGATTCTGCGTGGCATCGATCAGGTCATCCGCCTGTACAAAATTCATCCCGGAAACCTCGTTCAGCACCGGCACGATCCGCCTAAGGTATGCTTCATCGGCATTTATGCCGGTTCCGATGGCGGTTCCGCCCATATTAAGGGGACGCATTTCCTCGATCGCCTGGCTGATCCTGCCGATACACCTGTTGACAGCATCTGCATAAGCCTTGAATTCCTGGCCAAGCCGGATCGGAACGGCATCCTGCATCTGTGTTCTGCCCATTTTGATGACGTGATCAAACTCTTCCGCCTTGCGATTCAGCGCATGATACAGGCACTGCAGCTGAAGCTGCAAGTTCAAAAACAGGTGCACTGCTGTCATCTTACCCGCTGTCGGGATCACATCGTTGGTCGACTGGCTTAAGTTTACGTGATCATTTGGATGGACCAGGCTGTAATCGCCCTTTTTACCGCCGAGGATCTCGATCGCCCTGTTGGCGATCACTTCATTGGCGTTCATATTGAGGGATGTTCCGGCGCCGCCCTGGATCGGGTCCACGACGAACTCAGTATTAAATTTACCGGTGAGGACCTCATCGCAGGCGTTAATAATGGCATCTGCGATTTTCTTATCCAGTGTGCCGCCTTCACAGTTCGTGATAGCTGCCGCCTTCTTGATCAGCGCAAGGCTGTAGATCATCTGAGGATGCAGGTGCAGTCCGGTGATCCGGAAGTTCTCCACCGCTCTGAGCGTCTGCACTCCGTAATAAGCGTCTTCCGGCACCTGCTTATCGCCGATGGAATCGTGCTCGATCCTGTATCTCCTCTCTCCATCACCTGGATCTGCAGGGATCGCCTGCATACCGGCCGGCCATCCTACTGTGCTGCTCATCATTTCCTGGATCATTGTCTCCCCCTTTATATAATTCCCTTATGTATTTCAGTCCTTTCAACACTTCTACCCGATTTCAATCAGCTCGATTTCAATCAGATCGAATTCTTAAAACCGGCTCTGAAGAAAACGAATACCCCATATGACAATCCACATATACAGAAACTGTCTTGTGATCGGCTTCTCTTACGACACGGATCTGCTCTTCCTCTATATTGCTCCCCAAAATAGATGACAATTCATTGAGCACCTTAAGATCTCTGCATCGCCCGCTCAGTTCCTTATCTGACATCGAGGTATCCAGATTCAGGCTGCGAAAATACTCTTCCATTGAGAGCATGGCCTCTTCCAGCGGATCCGTCTGATACCTCTCCGAAACAGGCGTGATCTGCATCGGCAAAACCAGCGAAGCATAGATGGACTCCAGCAGTATTCCTCTCAATTCTGCCGTCATCTCTCCTTTCCAGTATGCCCCCTCCATCTCCCATACAGGATCCGTATGCAGCTGCGCAAAAACAGATGGCAGTTTCTCCGTGGTCAATGCTTCTCCATCCGTTAACCATATTTTATCCCCGTACCAGTTAAAAATATGAGCCAGGACTGCTTCTCCGATAAGATATCTGCCCAGTTCCAGTGACAGGTGCGTTGCATCCCTGCTAAGGAGCGGGTATTGAGAAATATCCTCTTTTGCAAAGTCTGAGAAAATATATCGGTCCTCAGATGCGACATAATTGTTTTGGAACACATCAGAGGGATTTCTGGTTTTTCCAAGATAACTGGTGCGGGCATTTGCCAGTACTGTTGATGCCGGAATAATGAAATCCGGAAGGTCACGGGCAGCCTTCATGGCCTCCACGCTGTCCTGATATAATACTTCCCTCTCATAGACATTCTCGGAATCCACCCAGTCAGCAAACCAGGCGATCTGGGCTCCCGGAGCCATGTCTCTTAGCACAGACACTGTTTTTCCAAGAACTTCAGCAAAAGGTGCCCCTCCCGGGAATTTCCAATCCGGCGTGTTGGTCGATTCGTGCCAGTCCTGGATCACGATCAGATCCCATTCCTGGGAAAACAGTTGCTTATAGGTCTCATATTCCGGGTGGTCCGGATCCGTCCAGATTTTAAGATAACACTCCGGATCGTACTCTTCTCCCTCATCCATGTAATAGCACAGATGCCTTCCTCCCACCATCGGTGCCTTCGTAAAACTGACCTTTGTCCTGATTTGCGGCTCCAGATCATCCAGCATGTCCTGCAGATAATAAGTATAGTCATCGGTATGACTGTTTCCAACGCACAGGACACGAAGTTCCTTGAGTTTCAGTGCCACGTTTTCATGAGCCGCAGCATAACGTCCGCTTGCATCTGATTCGATGACTGGTTCACTGACTGATTTGCCTGCTGATTCGCTGATCGATTCGCTGACTGCTTTGCCATCTGTTTTAGTTTTAGCATTAGTTTTAGCGGCACAGCCTGAAAATGCTGCTGACGAAATCACCAGGAACAAAATAGCTGTATATATTGTGAGTAATTCTACCAGCCTGCGCATTTCTGCTTTTCCTCTTTAAAACTAATTACACACCGGTTCTGATTTCTTTACAGAGTAAATCTGATTTCCATCTGCGTCTGCTGATAATACTGTTCCATCAGCCAGCCATATTTTTGCAGTAAAACTTATTGCTGCATCTAAATTATACATGATTTACAGAGATCCCTGACATAAATTCTCAGAAGGTTCCCTTTTCCTCCCGCCTGAGCTAGAATGGTACATGATATCGGAGGTAGAAATGATTTCAGATTTTATATTGACTGCTGCAGAAGAGACACCGGTCGCAGGGATCATCATATCGATCACGGAGATGATGTTCTTTGGTTATCTGGCGACCAGAATTACCAAGAGGCTTAAACTCCCGAACGTGACGGCCTATATCGTGACAGGGATCCTGCTGGGTCCCTATTGCCTGCACACCGTGCCGGATCAAGTTATTGCGGGGATGGATTTTCTCTCAGATATTGCGCTCGCATTTATCGCCTTTTCGACCGGTGAGTTTTTCCGTCTCGAGACGCTTAAGAAAAACGGGATCCGTGTGGTGATCATCACCGTCATGGAAGCCGTGCTGGCCTCTGTTCTTGTTTTCGCTGCCGTGTATTGGGGCCTTGGGATCTCTTTTCCTTTTTCCATCGTCCTCGCAGCGCTGGCAGCGGCAACTGCTCCCGCTTCCACGATGATGACGATCCGGCAGACCGGTGCAAAAGGAGATTTTGTCGACACCCTGCTGCAGGTGGTCGCGCTGGATGATGTCGTAGGCCTGGTCGAATACAGCATCGCGATCTCCGTGGCCATGGCCTTTCTTTCAGGAAACCACGGAATTCAGGTGACAGACATCGTAAAGCCGATCGCGCTCAACCTCGGGATCCTGCTGCTGGGAGGAGCATTCGGAGTTCTTCTGTACCTTTTCATGATGCGCAAGCACTCAACGGACAACCGGCTGATCATCGTACTCTCGCTCCTCTTCGGCTTCTGCGGGATCTGCGCTCTCCTGGATGTCTCGCCGCTTCTTGGCTGTATGTCCTTCGGAATGGTTTATATCAACATTTCTGATGACAGCAAGCTGTTCCGCCAGATCAATTACTTTATGCCTCCCATCCTGCTGCTGTTTTTTGTCAGGTCGGGACTTGCCTTTAACCTGAGCGCGCTGACGGACAATAAGAGCATGATTGGAGGAACTTCGCTGCTGACGCTCGGCATCCTCTATTTCCTTTTCCGAATTCTCGGAAAATACCTCGGCGCTTTTCTCGGCTGCCAGATGACCGGCAAATCAAAAGAGGTCCGAAACTACCTCGGTCTTGCGCTGGTCCCTCAGGCAGGCGTCGCGATCGGACTTGCCATGCTGGGAGCCAGAACGCTTGGCGGACAGATGGGAGAAGCCTTAAAGACGGTGATACTGGCCTCCAGTGTCCTGTATGAATTAATTGGACCTGCCTGTGCCAAAGCATCCCTGTACCTCTCCCACTCCTACTCCACAAATCTTGATGAGATCGTGGAAATCAACGAGCTGAAAGAGACCGGGGAGCCCAAAACTGCAGCCGAGCTGCTGATTGAGAGAGTGCAGGCGATCCAGAATGAGATGAAAGAACGCGGGGATTTTGCTTCGCTGAATGAGGAAGCCTTTGACGAGGCAGCTGCGGAACATTACCAGGCATTCAGGGGAAGCACTGCAGGGCCTCTTTCGGGAAGACGTTCGTAACAATTCAGTCAGAACGGATTATGCCGTTCTGACAACACAGGTCACACTGCTCAGGCAGCACAGATCATGCCGCTATCATAAAACGAAGCCTATGACTTAACCCATGAACGCAAAAAGTTACACAGTATTCTAAAAACCAGTTAAAAAAAACAGGTAATAAAAATGAATAATCAGGATCTTATTACGGCAGCTCTTGGCAGCTGGTCCGCAAACATAAATATTGCGTCTGTAATTCTCCGCGCAGCCCTGGCGCTGATCCTATCCTCTATCATTGGATGGGAGAGATCCAGCAAACGCCATTCCGCGGGGCTCAGGACTTTTATCTCGATCACCCTGGCCGGCACTTTTGCCGGAATGATCGATTCTTATCTGCACGCAGCAGGAAGCGCAACTGAAAACTCCTATATCATTTGCGCTGCGACAATCGTCAGCGCCGCCCTGATCAGTGTATACTCGATCCTCTACAATTCCAGGACGCAGATCCGCGGATTGACGACTGCAGCCAGCCTCTGGTGCATGGGTGTGATCGGAGTCGGACTCGGGGTCGGGCTGTATACTGCTGCCCTCTGTATTTTTGCTGTATTAATGTTTGCGCTGTCTTTCCTGCCGGTTCTCGAAAAACTCCTCAAAGACAAATCCAACCACTTCGAGGTGCATCTGGAGCTGAAGTCCGCGGGTTATCTACCCGCGTTCTCTTCCACGATCCGGCAGCTCGGAATGCTCATTGATGATATTGAGCTCAATCCCGCTTACACCGGTTCCGGAATCAGCGTGTACTCTGTTTCCTTTACGATCAGCAGCGTGGAACTGAAAAAATACAAAAGCCACCAGGAGATCATCGATGCGCTCGGATCCCTGGAGTATGTGATTTTCATTGAAGAAATGAGATAGATCTTTTCAGTGCGAATTATTGCAGAGTTAAGGGCAATTCGATCCAGCCATTACATGGTCTGACCAGTTAACGGCAATATCGATCTGTTACCAGTTGACGGCAACATCGATCTGGTGTGCATTACTCCTGGCAAATGCGCCGGTATCAACGACTACGCCCGTCCCCAGAGTGGTTTCAACAAGGCTCCCTCTGGGATGAACGCCCAAGTGCGCCGCCACCATTATATAGGGTCCAAGCATTTTGCAGCCGTCACTTCTGACATAATAGTCACCGGCCACGTTCTGACGCAAAGCTGGATCAATATCCTGCCAGACCGGGCCGTGGCTTTTCAAGCTGTTTACGATTCCCAGCATATTCAGATTATAATAGGTTTCTTTTCCGGAAGGTCCTTTTACAGTTCCCAGTTTACGACTAAGCTTCCTCCCGTTCCAGGAAGGTGTTTGCGTACCGCTCATGCCCGCATCAATATCAAGAATTTCAGTAACTGCAGAGTTCCCGGCCGGATCAAGATTCTCTCCGGCATTTTGAATCTCCGCGGCACTGCTATTATCCGCTGAACTGACATTCCCTGCAAGAATTTCCATTGCCGTCTGGGATAATGTTTTTATACCTGAGGCAGGCGTACCCTCCGCTGTCTGCGCGTAAACTGATCTCCCCGGCAGCAGTATTGAAAGCGCCAATATCTGCATCAGCATTATCAGTGTTCTTCGTATCATATCTACTCCAATTTCTCTATTCTCTCGCAGCTATTCAGATAATGGCCAATAATGGCACTGGTCAAAATCATTAAAATCATCTTCGATAGCAATCAAAAGTAATCCGCTTCTATGCTGCTCATATTCGAGAATAGCTGAATCAATTAATGTTTTCTCTTATATTGCCAGCAATAAATATAGCACTATGTGCAGCTTCAAAATAGCCAAATCTTGTATATCAGAAGTCAGAAGCGATCTGTTTTCTATTAATATGGCTATTTTTCATCGTCGAATTCTATAGCTTCTATGCCAGATTCCTTTTCAAAGAGGCAAGATATAAAAGATAAGATATCCTCTTGCCTCGACTTTTGTCCCACCTTCCATTTCGATATACATGACAAATCCTAACCCGTCCATCACACCTTCTTCCTGCTCGTCAAATCCATTCCAACCGGCGATACCGTGCTCATTCAGAGCATCCTCCAATTGTTCTGCAAAACGTCTGTCCACGGTTACTGTCCTGGTCTTCTTTTCTGTGACACCTTTCGGCTTAATGACAGCTTTGTAATTCCCTTTCTCGGCATTTAGCTCAAAATATGCAGCCTCATTGTAATTGCTGATACTGGATTCCGAAAAGAATAATCTCTTAATCGAATGGATACTTCCGTCTTTCCAGAAGACAATTACATCATCCCGGAACATCATTGGGATACGTGTCGCAGACACCGCCCCCGCAATTCTTCCGATCCATTGTTTTTGCATAATTTCTCCATTGATCAAAAATAAAGGTGCTGTCTGCGCAGCACCTTTATTTGTCCCTATACCAGGTATACTTCTATTCATCAAGTCATCAGAAATAATCATTCCCTGCCAGGAGAAGATTTTCCGCATTCCCGCCAAGCAGATCCCTGACATAATCAGCATCATATTTTTTATTAAGATATGCAGCAGCCTTCGTGAGATCGGGGATCCGGCCGCCGCTGTCCCGGTGGGCATCCGTTGCGATAAAGCTTACAAGTTCCTTTTTTAAGAGTCCGTTGACAAAGGCGGGGATCTTCTGAAACAGCTTTGCGGGGACCATCTCCGCATTGCACTGCAGCAGCACGCCGCTCCGGTGGATCTCCTCTGCCCTGGAAGGGTCTTCAACGAGGCACATATATCTCTCACAATGTGCAAGGATCGGTCTGTACCCCTCATAGATCAAAGCCCGAAGCCCCTCAGTGATATACGAATAAGGATCGGAAGGATTGAATTCCACCAGACAGTATTCCGTATCCGCCAGTGTCAGCGCCTCCCCTATGTAAAGCCTTTCCGGAAGTGAACTGTCATAATATAATTCATTGCCGGGGTAAAATACAATCCCGATTCCTTCTTCGTCGCATGCCTGCTGCAGTTCTCTCACCCTTCTTCTGATCCCGTCCGGGGATACAGATCTGTGAGCCGCATAATTGTGCGGAGTGACGATGATCGTACCGATGTTGCTCCCAGCTGCTATTCTGGCCATATTCAGAGACATTTCCATGCTCTGGGAGCCATCATCCACAGCAGGTAAAATATGGCAGTGCATATCAACATATCTATAGGATTGCATTTTTGTGATGCCTTTCTGAACAGTCCGCTTTGCAGTCCCTCATTCTCAGTTGGTTTTCAATTGTATCTCCTGCTCTGCAGTTCATTTCCTGAGCTATTATGTCAGTTCAGCTGACAAGAGAAAAGGACAGATATGCATCAGGAGCGGATCAGCCGCAGTGCCTGCAGCATGAGCTTGAAATCATTCATAAGACTGAAATGCTGGATATAATAAATATCCATTTTCAGCTTGCTGAGTTCGTCTTTTTCTTCCCGCCCATATGTCTGCGAGTAACCGATCATACCGGGCTTTACGCGATACCTGTAATAATACCTGCTGTCCTTCTCTACGAGTTCTTTTGCAGCCGCGGCCTCTGTAGGTGCAGGTCCCACTATGCTCATCTGTCCCGTGAGTACATTGAGCCACTTGCATCCGACATGCAGCTCAAATTCTTTCGCGTCTTTAGTCAGGCATGTAACCGTTGTATGGAATTCTTTCTTTCCACGCAGAGCCTTTATCAGATAATAGGGAGACGTCACCACAAGTGCGAGAACACTGAACACAATATCGATTAGGCGCTTGACCACTCTGGATTCCCATCGGATGCTGTACTCTTTCAGCTCCAGGATCGGAATGTCAAACAGATCCATATGCTCTGAGCCCTGGATCAGCAGATCGCTGATCTCCGGGATAAGATATACTCTGATATAGTGCAGATAACAGAATTCCGTGATCTCCTTGCGGGTTTCATAACTTCCGCCGCTGACGACGACACATCCGTACCAGCGAAGGCACTCTTTTTTGATCTCCTCCAGATTGCTGCGTGTACCATGCTGTACACACTGCAGCGTCTTCATGACTTTAAATCGATCCTGACGGGTATTAAATCTGTCTACGATGTATTGCAGATCTTTTTCGTCCTCCCTGGATAAAGACGTATTTTCCTGCCTTTCAGATGTGTTCGATTTTTCCGGATCTGATACAGTTCCGGCAAAGCTTGCTGGTGAAAGGTTCAGGACCAGTGTCTCTCTCGGCGGGAAAACGTGCCTGTAAATCAGGTCTGAAAGGAAAGCCCAAGCCCCTGCGATCAGGATCTGCAGTGACAGCATGATTGCGAACGGCACCGGTGGAAGCAGCCAGTTTCGCATAAGGCTTAACTGAAAGTACGTTACGACATTCGTGATCACCAGCGCAAGGATCTGCGAACTGAAAATGTTCCCGGGCTTGTGATAGCCGGTCTTCATACCGCCGGACGTCTGAGAAAGGAAAGACAGCAGGATGAAATAAATGACCAGAATCAGAATGTGCCCGCGAAAATAGAGCCTAAGCCCCTGCCCATAGTAAAATCCTTCTCTTGACCACCTCTCAGAACTGATCACAGGATAAAGCCGCTTGAACCAGATAACTCCATAGACCGCTGTGTGCAGAAGGATCCCAATCATGCTCAGCTGGACAACCGTGAAGCGCTTCATTGTCTCCAGATGACTGCGCACGGTATCATCCAGCACGCGCCTTACTGTAGCCCTGTACGCCCACAGAAACATGTAAAACAAAGAAGCGACAGGGGAAAGTCCTGCTACATTGCGGTAAAGATTCCAGATTCTCTCAACAGCCTTTCCCTTGTTGCTGGAAAGAGAGGTCGCCGGTCTCCTGTACACCGCCAGAGGCTGATCCAGGCCGTAAGCAGTCACTCCTGTTTTCAGGATCTGCCACCAGGTAGCCGTGTCCTCTGATCCGATGGATGGCATATGGATCAATGCCTTATCAATTTTTTCCGTATCGATCAGAACAGTAGAGGTAAATATGATCGTACGGCTGAGCGCTTCCTTATAGGTCAGGCGCTTCGGCACACGGACGCGTTTTCCAGTGGGGATAGCATTCTCGTCTCCAAATTCATAGGCTGTAAAAACAAATGTCGCATCGTGCTTTTGCATAAACTGCAGCTGCTTTTCCAGCTTGTCAGAGCGCCAGACGTCATCCGCGTCAAGAAACGCGATAAAGCGGCCCTTTGCCTCATCGATCCCGCGGTTTCTGGCTTCTGCGGCGCCGGCATTATGCGGCTGCCTGACAAGACGGATCCTGTTATCTGTACTGTCAACTGCTTTTTGATCCGTATTTTGCGAAATGGCACTGTGCTCTCCTGCTGCTTTTCTTCGGGCAGCAATGCATTCCTCAATAATTTCAGCACTATTATCTTTGGAGCAGTCATCCACCAGGATCAGCTCCCAGTCAGTATATGTCTGCTCCTCCACAGTTTCGATCGTTTTTTTAATATAGGAAGCCGCGTTGTAAACGGGCACGATTATACTAACCATTGAAACCTCTTTTAGAGACAGCAATGTTTCAAAACATGAACCATGATAGCTAAAGTATGTAACGATTATCTATTTTACCCTTTACTAAGGGAACAATCAATTTTTAACATAAAAGAACAGCAGCATTTTTTACTAATACAAATTGCAGTGTCTTGTCATTTCATGAATGTCCTCTTTATGCGCGTGCAGAACGTACAGGACGAATGCCAGCAATGCCAGCATACTGATGACGATTCCAGGAATCCATCCAGCAGGCAAAAATTGAAGATCAACATGTATAACGCCATTCAGAGGCTCTGCAGTATCAAGCGGGATAGACATAAATTCTCCGATGAACCGCTGCGGAGCTGTTTTCTCATTGTTTATCTTAACATGCCAGTCGGGATGATAGGGAATCAATAATATAAGTCTGTCTCTGGTTTCAGAAATCTGAGGATCACAATAATAATCCACCTGGTAGTGAGAGGATGTGATCTCCTTCAGGTCCAGTTCCCTGCTCCGCGCCTGTTCCGTTAAGAGCGCTACGGCTGCCTCATCTTCCGACACAACATGCAGGTCTTCCTGTCTGACAGACACCGTCGAATTTTCCATTCTCAAAGGTATCCTGTCCCCTTTGTGATAAGATCCGAGACACAGGACTGACCTGCAATCGTTGTTTCCAAACCGCCCGATAAACTCTTCGCCGGTATAAACCTGAATATCCTGCGGATTCTCTCCTGTTCCGCTGATGTAAAGGTAAACCTTTCCATCTGACTGAACCTCAATAACACATGCATTCTCCGCAAAATCAAGTACATTTGCAGGATAAAAGACCTGCGGTGCATCAGGAGAAGAAAATGGGCTTTTCCCCGCCGCCAGCCGCAGCCTGGTCTCCGTAAAAACAAAGGGATCCCCATCCCTGTTAAACTTTCCCGGTTCCTCTTGCAGCACAGTCTCTCCTTCGTTTCCTGAAGGAATGGAAAAAGCAAGCGGCAGGGTACCCGGATGCTGCTCCAGATGGTCCTCATAAACGACGTACCGGATCCCAAGCAGTGCATCCGCTGCCATCGTATTTTCCGCCGTGTATTCCGCAAGAAGTCCTGTATCATTGAAGCCCATTTCTACAAGAAATTCTCTATCCGTGACCTGCTGTACGGAGCTGTAATGTGTCACTCCATTATACCCGTACATCAGGTCATCATTCTCGGAGAACGGGATCGCGGTTTCCATTCTGTAGAGCTGCTTATCTTCCTCAAGAATTGCAGAAAACAGTTCTTTTCTGGCACGTACCTCCTGTGAAAAAGCAGACTGCGACGGAGGTGCGGCATGGCTGAAGATCTCGTAGATGTGATCCGCGTTCCAGGTCAGTTCAGCAATCTGTACTGCTGCCAGAGCACAGAGAAGAGCTGAGGCAGGCCAGGCCTTTAAAACAGCCCTTCTTTGTAAAGAGCTTTGTGTCCCCGTATCACTGTCTCCTGTCACCAGAATTCCCAGAACAGCGCATCGTATCATCATAAAGCTCAATAGAAAAGAAAATCTGTATAAGTACCCGGACGGCATCATTCCGGCATGCCAGATCCTTGTCAGAGTCTGGCTGCACAGGGAGCCCGCAAGAATCATGATCATCACACCGCTCTTTATTTTTTCCCTGGCAGAAATCTTTCGTCTTAAAAAGAAAATAAGACAGGCAGCTGCGACAAGCGTTCCGCAGTACAGATTAGGAAGCCCTTTAAAGATATCTCCATCGGAAAATGTGAACGGGCGAAGCTGAAGCAGCAGCTGATTAACCGCAAGAGTCTGCGGCCTGCTGGGATCCGCCATGATCTCCGCATCCTTGGCGCTTCCCCGGATAGAGAGGTACGTTGGCAGCATCAGGAATGCCATCAGCGCTGCCCCTTCCAGCGTTGCCAGCAGGCACTGCATAAGATGCCTGAACCCTCTGCCTCGAAGCAGTGTCCAGATCGCCGTAAAGAGAAGCATCATATAGGCAATATAGTAATTCAGGTACAAAATTGCACTGACGCATAGAATGTAGCCGATCGCCCATTTACGGTTCTCCCGCATCTCCTCTTTGGAGAGCATGTTCTCATGGCAAACCAGAAGGAGCGGAAAAACGATAGCTGCATCGATCCACATGGTATTCAGAAAATTAGCAGTGAAAAAGGAGCATAAAGAATAAGCTGCGGATCCGGCAGTAATAACCGCACTATCTGTAAATCCCGTATTCCTGTGAACTAAGTGCTGCAGGTAGAGGGACATCGTCAGCCCGCACAGTCCGGCCTTTATCAAAACCATCCAGGAGATATAAACAGGAAACAGCTCCTGCGGGATGAAAATAAGCGGCAGCAGGATAGGACTTGAAAGATAGAAAGTAAAAAGACCGATCGACCCCCCTCCCAATCCAAGCTTCAGGGTATAGAGAAAGTTCTCCGGGGACTTGAAAACAGATTGGAAATAGCTGTAATAATCGACATATTCGCGGCGCATATCTTCCACGAGAAGTGTTCTGTCACCGAAAGGCAGGATCCCCTGCCGGTAATAGACGATCATAAGGCAGATGACCGGCAGCAGGAAGGACACTGTTGACTGAATGATGACCTTCTGCCTGGAACTATAACTGTTCGAGTCCGATGTTTGCATCTGTATTGTCTCCTTTTAAATCATTCTCACTCAAAGGCACGACGCTGTCCATCCATGACCTGCAGCCTGATCATAATCTTCCAGGGCGATGACCGGTTCTGATGATAATACTATCCTTTTCACTTACAATACTATATCACATGCACAGCATGCAGTTAACTTTTCCATTTAAAAGGCGTATGATAAGTTTCCGGGTCAACCTACCGCATAGCTTACGTCGTCAAAATATGCCTCTAAGTCCCTGCTATTATGCTCATAATATAGATCGGGGCCGACAGAGATATCGATTCTGAAGATAGCACCGTCTTCAGTGAAGAATTCCAGAAAACCGAACTCATCCGTTCTATAGAGCTGCAGGCTGTCGCCGACCCGTATCGAAGCATTTTTATAGGGCTCGCCTGCAAAATCAACATAATAACCGTTTAATCTCCTTTTTAGTGTCAGTTCGCTGTTATAGCTGTCAAAGTACAGGTAATCGTCGGCGCCATCTAAAGGATTATCCGGATAAGCGTATGTCTGGTTCAGGGATGCTCTCTTCCAGGCATAGTGCGTGCCGAGAACCGGATAATAGAAATACGAGGTGAAGTCTTTGGGATTTCCAAAGATGATCTTATAGACACCACCTGCAGAATACTCGATAAGGCCTTCAAAACTGCTTCCGGTATACAGGACTTCGTCTGAGGTAAGCTCATAGACATAGGTCTTATAATCATCCTGGAAACGGAAGGATAAGAACAGGAAAGCGCCGCCTTCTTCTGTCCTTACAAGATAAGCGTTCAGTTCCTGGATGTCTTCTTCCGTGATGAGTTCTTTTTCCACATAAAAGGGTTCAGTCTCATTGCTCCAGGGGTGGATCGCGATCCTTGCCGTGTATTTGCCGGAATTTGTGTAGTTGCCGACATCAAGGAACATTTCTTCCGGAAGGCCGTCGCCGTCAAGATCCAAATATTCATAACCTGCGCCGTGGCTCTGGTCTTTAAAAGAAAGAACTTTCACCGTATAGGTTTCCGGAACGTTTAAATACTTCTTATTAAACGCTGTTTCGTTCCCCTTGTATGGCACGAAGACTGTTACTGTCATAGGATACTGGTTGTCGGCAAAAAGCAGGCTCCCATCACAGTAGACAAGGACCCCTTCATATCCTACCGACCAGGAAAAATCGTCCGTGCAGGCATCCAGGGTTCCGTCTTTAATATCTGCTAGGATCTGATCCAGTCCTTCTTTATACTCTTCTTCTCCAAATCCGTTTTCGAGCGAAACTTCGAACCCATACCTTAAGGCTTCTGCAAATACGTCCCTATCCTCCAGGATATTGCCGAGGCGTAACTCTCTTCCTGTCACGGGGTCGTAGTTAAAGCCTTTGTTTTCATAAATAAAATATCCGTCTGATGTCGAAAATACGTTTTTGCTCCTCACAAAGCTTAAGACCTTGTTATCTGCTCTTCTGTGCCTGTCCTTAACGGTATACTGAAGCTCCCAGCCATCCTTTCCGAGTTTACTCCTGTTTTCTTCAGCCATTTCAAGGAATTCCTGAGAATATGCTTCGTAATCCTGTTCCATGCGGGAGAACAGCGTGCTGGAGAGTTCGTAGGAATAATCGCTTCTTAACAGTTCCATCTCCGCCTTTGCATAAAGCGAGGCGCCCTCTTCTTCCGGATAGACCCAGAACTTCTGGGCAGTAAGGTTCATATAGTTTTCATGGAGCATGTTAAAGCTCTCGTCCGATATTTCTGTGTATTCCGGCTTTGCAAAATCAGCAAAGTCGTCAAAACGGGCCGTGACCATAAACGGGCTGTCATGCATGGAGAGCGTGTCTTTAGGAAGAAGGAACGTGATTCCCTCATATCCGAGGACCCACTCAAGATCAGGATACCAATCAATATAGGTTTCGGAGAGATAACCGGTCAGATCATCATCTATGATATTCTGGTCAAAATCGCTGACATCATGGATCTTTTCGATCACCATGGCAAGTATCTGCGGAAGGTCCCGCTCCAGATCAATGTGGTCCTGTACGATATCTTCGAGCCTTAATTTTTTTTCCGGATGCAGGATTAAAATTATATCCGGAATACCCGTTATTATATTCATAGCCGTCAAAATAGTATTCTTCTTCCCAAAATGACAAGACCAATGAATCCGTTCTCATGCTGTCTGAAAGGATGGAATAATAAAGGCGTATATGTTCATCCATTACGCCGTCAAATGTCTCTGCGATCTCCAGGGCACTGTCCTGCACGAGCTCCATATTGAGATCGGTGTGCTTTTTAAGAACGGCATTTAATCTTTCATGTTTATCATCATTGACGAAGAGTCTTGTATAGGTCCATTCCGCCTGATTTCCGTTATCCGCAGTAACGTAATCACTGAATTCGTTTGCCACAAAATCAAGCTCGTATACATCTTCCGGTATATCGTCCCTGGTATTTTCCGCTGCCTCATCCACGCTCTGCCTGACCTTATCAAAAATACCTGCCTGCACTGGCAAAGAAATACTGCCGGCAGCAAGGATCACGCTCATCATTCCTGCCAAAAGACTGAGTCCATACCTCTTTTTCATTTCTCCCTCCTTTTCTGTTAAATACGGTTGGGATTTTAGTTCCTCTGACCCTCATATCGATATATAGAAGTCCGTTCTTTTCCTTCGCTTCCTTTCTTAACACCTCGATAAAGCTCTCATTGTCGATCGGCGAATCCGCGGGAGGAATCACAGGTTCCTTGTCCTCAAAAACACTGCCGGGATACGTCGCGCTGTATTCACTTACGCAGACGCGGTACAGGGTATCCGGATCTGAAAGATCGACTTCTGTCCCAGTTTGAACTGCGCCCTTATTCCTCCCGAATTGTAGAATGCTGCAACCGTTCCGTATTTTTCAGTCGCCCTTAATTCCAGGCTTGTAAACCAGTTCCCTATGATCGTTGAGGGGCTGTCTCCTCTTTGCTTCTTTGTCACAGACACTGTGACATATCCCAGCACCTCTCCCATTTCTTCCTGGATCGCATCCCAGGAGGCATGAGAGATCCTTATCATATCAGGGTCCAGGTACTTTCTGTATAGTAAGGCCTGATTTTCTCCTGCAGTATAGTGGAGGAATACTCCGGAACATAGCCGATCACCGCTGTTTTTACCCCTGCGCGCTCTATGATCAGGTAATCCTGTGTAAAGGGTACCCGCTCCATCGTATCTGCATCATGCGAGCGCATGACAGTCTGCATCTGCGGAACCAAAATAAGCCTCCACAACATCCGGCAGGGACTCATAGCGGGAATATACATCATTATTGAAGAAACTGCTAAGAACAGCCGCAGCAGTCGTAAATAATATCGTCAGAGTTTTTATCATAGAACACATGCTTCTTTTTACTTCTTATAAAAGAATTGACCCCGGAAACGTCCCCGGGGTAGATCCTGTCCTGCCAGTATTACCTTCAGCCTTTGGGCACATCATCTTCCGTAACGACTGTGAGGCATTCCGCCGTCTCGCCGTCAAAGCTGTCCTCTAAGGCAGCCCGGGAAGTTTTATCCATATTTGGGAAGAACAGATTTACATCGGAGCCTGAATATGCGGAGATCAATCCGCCGGAGAGCTTCCGGAATGAACAGCCGATCAGCTTAATATCGCTGTTTTCCGCAGCAATGATCCCCCAGCTTTCGACATTTGCGAACTTGCAGTATTTTGCCACAAGATTTGACGTATTCTCCGCTCTGATAATGCCATCATAGCAGTCATGGAAATAGCATTTGTTTAAGCGGATATCATCGCAGGATTCCGCAGAAAGAGCGATCACACCGCAGCCATAGGCATCCACATTATTCATCTCGACATTGTCGCAAAGGATCAGGTCAAAAACATTGCCCCGGCAATCGCCCGTTTCGGTGTGGCCTATGACAATATCATCAACTTCCAGATTATCACAGTCATAGAATGTCAGGACATGCGCATATCTGGGTTCGACGATGATCTCTGCAGGATCATCAGGATCCACGGACATAATGGTCAGATTGTCGACATTCCCGATGATCAGCTGTTTGCCGTCATAGACCTCATCCTGGTAGACACCGTATCCGAAAAATTCTTCATCTTCCCAGTTCCACTTCTCCAAATCAGCATCATTTGCTTCGATGAATTCAGTGATATTGTAAGTTCCCGGCATCAGCAAAATGCATTTATTATCAGCAATTTCATCGAAGAGTTCGTAAGTTCCCCCTACAATGACAACATCCCGTTTTGTACTGTATTCAGTGCCGTCAGGCTCTGTGCCGGTCTGAATCTCTCCTGCAAGAACCTCTTCTTTTGTCGGAGCCGGAGAGGAGCTCTCACTGAAATACAGGGAAACTCCATCCTGCTCAAGAACCATATCTCCATCGCTGTTGAACGTGTACTTTATTGTTTCGCCATCCGCAGTGATCGATCCGTCTTTCCAGGAAACATCGGAGACCTCATCCGTAATAAAAATAAAACCTGTCCCATCCTCCTCAAGAACCAGTCCACCATACATGCCGAAAGAATTCAGAACCGAGATATCAAATTCCTCGCCTTCCTCGATCATCCTGATCAACGTATAATACCCGGCATCATCGTATGTCGCCTTTGCCGAAGATTTTGCTGTTGCAGCCTGTGCGCTTACCGCACCGCACACGGAAACAGCCAGCAAAAGAGCGATTCCCAGTGTTCCGATTTTCTTAATCATAGCCTTCATTCGCATCACCTCCATTTTTGTTTGATATCAAAAAAAAGCCTATTTCTCCATCAGGATCTCGATCTCCTCTCCGAGCGGTCCTTCGAAGAAAGCGATCCTAAGCGGATATGGAGGAACGGAGTCCAGCACTACATCCTTGGGTTCTGTAGTGATCCTATAGCCGGCAAGACGGACTCTCTCAATACAGGTATCGACATCATTTGTCATGAAAGCAAAATGCTGGATCGCTCATATTCTTCCAGTGTTCCGCATTTCATTGAAACATGATGAAGCCCTGTGATCATAATGAACTCCCCTCCATAAAATGAGTCTAGCAAGAAGTTTCCTATAACAACATTATATCAAACGGATTTGACCCCGGGGACGTTTCTGGGGGTCAAATTTCAAAAGTGTCTCGTTTTGGGCAGACATTAGAATATTGATTTGCGTGACGATTCATGCTATGTATTATTTGTCTGAATATTTAAAGAGCGAAGCCTATGCCGAATATTTACAGCAGCATGAGCAGACGATCCTTGAAATATTCAATAATGAAACAGAGTTTTTCTCCCGACAATCTGTTTAAAAGCGTTCGCCAATGGATCCAGGAAGGATACTGGGATAAGACTCTTTTTATGGAAGAGCTCTCCAATGTTCAATAGGCCAAAAAAAAGAGAAAATAATAAAGAGTTCTATACCAGTGACTGGAATGATAATATATAAGGGCAGATTGGTATAATCGCATTCTATAAATATTTGGGGAAAGAGGGGGCATTATGGCACGGGATCAAAGAGAACTATCAGCGGCAGAAAAGCGAAGGCTTGCAAACTTTAACCTGATTTCCGAAGAATTGCTGGAACAGAGATACCGTAAAACAGATCTGACATGTTCCGTTGTTAAGGCCAATACCGATGGCATCTTATATGGGTTACTCGTGTCTATTCCATTTATAGTGATCTATGTCCTCTTGAATATGAAACAGCTTAAGCAGGCTTTTCATGGCGTTGATTCCTTCTTCAGCCGCTTTGCGGTGTTCTGGATCATTCTCCTGATTCTCATCGTAATCCATGAACTGATCCACGGAATTACCTGGAGCAGGTTTACCCAAAATGGCTTCAAGGATATTGAATTCGGTGTGATCTGGAAAATGCTTACTCCGTATTGCACCTGCAAAGAACCGCTTAAGAAGGTGCCATACATCTTAGGCACTGCGATGCCTTGTATAGTCCTTGGGATCCTGCCCTGTATCATCTCCTGGTTCACTCATTCCGGCTGGCTTCTGGGAATAGGCGTGCTGATGATCCTGTCCGCCGGCGGTGACCTTTTGATCATTACCATGATCCTGAAAAACAAAGCCTCAGAATCCGCTCTTTATCTGGACCATCCGACAGAAGTCGGACTCATTGTCTTTGAGAAATGATGCCCGGATGATTATGTTTCTATCTGAAAAGTCCTGCAGACCGATTCTTGAAATGATCGGCCTGCAGGACTTTTTCTTTATAAAACTATATGGTTCAGGCACCATAAAAGTGCTGTCCCGTAATCAAAATTGACCCCGGGGAACGTCCCCGGGATCACCCGGGATCAATTTCAGGATCCATTATCTTAATTTCCAGACAAGGTCATTGACAAGAAGCTTATCTTCCAGTGCTTCCACTGTCGTGTCCTTGGTGATGTGCACGTATTCGATGTCGAGGAACTTAGCAAAGTCGTGCATCATCTCAGCTGTTACGTCATAGCTGAGCACCGTGTGGTGTGCACCGCCGGCTGTGATCCAGCACTCTACTCCTGTCTCCAGGGACGGGAATGCTTTCCACATAACTCTTGCAACCGGAAGGTTCGGCATTTCCATGATGGGCTTCACACATTCGATATCCTGAACGATGAGTCTTAATCTGCCGCCCATGTCGATCAGGGATACGACGATTCCCTTGCCCTCTTTTCCTTCAAAAACAAGGCGGGCAGGATCTTTCTCGTTCATACCGATTCCCAGATGATGAGTCTCGATGCGGGGTCTTCCGGCTGCGACAGACGGGCAGACTTCCAGCATGTGCGCGCCTAAGGAATACTTAGCCCCTTCGGCCAGGTGATATGTATAGTCCTCCATAAAAGCAGAAGCTCCGTTCTCGCCTTCGCCCATCTTCTTGAGGATCGCTGTCATGGCGCTGACTTTCCAGTCGCCCTCACCGCCATAGCCGTAGCCCTGCGCCATCAGGTGCTGGGAAGCAAGGCCGGGCAGCTGCTTCATTCCGTACAGATCCTGGAAGGTGTTGGTGAATGCCTTGCAGCCGTTCCTGTCCATCATCTTCTTCATGGCGATCTCTTCGCGGGCCTGATATTTGATGGCATCCGTGTTGTCGGTCGCCACATCATAGTGCTTTAAGTATTCGTTGTAGAGCGCCTCCACCTCTTCGTCAGTGGTCGCATTCATTTCAGCCACAAGCTCTCCGACGGGCCAGAAATTCACTTCCCATCCAAGCTTGTTCTGTGCTTCAACCTTGTCGCCCTCTGTGACCGCGACATCTCTCATGTTGTCGCCAAAGCGCATGACTTTCAGGTTCTTGGAAAATTCGATACCTACGCAGACTCTCTCAAAATCGGCGAGCCTTTTGATCACGCTCTCTTCCTTCCAGTAGCCTGCGACGACTTTCCTGGGCTTTCTGAGTCTTGCGCCCATAAAGCCGTGCTCCCTGTCTCCGTGCGCCGCCTGGTTGAGGTTCATGAAATCCATGTCGATCTCTTCGTTCGGGATCTCCTTATTATACTGCGTTGCCAGATGGCACCAAGGCTTCTGCAGCAGGGAAAGTCCAGTCAGCCACATTTTGGAAGGGGAGAAGGTGTGGCACCAGGTCACGACACCAAGGCACTCGTCATCATAATTGGCCTCCTTGATCACCTTTGTGATCTGGCCGGAGGACATAGCTGTCACCTTATAAACCAGCGGATACGGAAGCCTCTCGCTCAGCCAGGCAGCCATCTCTCCTGCTCTCTCCGCCACTGTCTTTAGTACTTCTTCTCCGTAGAGATCCTGGGATCCCACGACAAACCAGAATTGTTTCATAACTGCCTCCTTGATTTTACTTATTATATGAGAATTGTTTGATTGGGTTTTCTTGTTTATCTTAGTAAATTATAAAAAAGGGCTGGCAGATAGAAAAGAAATCTAATTGGCAATTCTGGACATTTATTGACCTCTCCCTTATACTGAAACTATGTTAGCGAATCATGAACACAGGGTTTACCCCGACCACTCCCTTGTATGGGTGGGAAAATACCGGAATCTGAAAAATATCTCCCACTGGCACTTCGACCACGAGATCGCCGTCTGTGAGGGCGGAGAAGCGCATGTTTCCTTGGATCAGGAGACCTTCGTGTTGAAGCCAGGCCAGTGTATTTTTCTGCGCGGACAGTCCATTCATTCCATCCTCTCGACTCCTGGCACGACGCTTTACGTATCGTTATTTTCCGACAGCCTGATCCGGCGTATAACAGACAATTATTGTCCTTCTGTCCCTGTTTTCGAGGACGAGTTCCATGTTCTTGAGACTCTGGAGAAAATACGAAGGATCAGCAGCAGGAAAGATAAGTTTTACGACGAGATAATCAACGCCATGATGCAGCAGCTGATTGCTGAGATTTTCTCCGAACTTGGAGCGAAAACAGCCGGCACTGAGACCTCTGCTGCAACGGAAAAATACAAAAAGCTGCTTTATGACATCGATGAAAACACGGAAACCTACAGCTTTGCGAAGGCTGCCGGCTATATGAACATGTCGGAAGCCTATTTCTCCCGCTTCTTTAAGAAAATATCCGGGATGACTTTTTCCGTATACCTGAACCACATCCGGGTAAACAAGGCGATCGACCTGATACAGCACCAGGATATGAGTATGACGGAGATCTCAATGGGCTGCGGTTTTGAGACGATCCGGACCTTTAACAGGGTATTCCGCCAAATCACGGGATATTCTCCGCGGGAACTGCCGGAAGGGTATGTTTTAAATCTTCGATCCAACTCCAGCAACATTCCCGATTTTGACCCGACGATCACTTCTTCGGAACTGGTGATGGAAATTGAGCCCGGGAATTAAGTCTGAGAATTGAACCGCATGGTCGACCCCGCGCGATAAAACATTCGAAGAAATGAAGACGCGCCGGAAGCCCTTGCTCATCTATGAAATCGAGCAGATATATGGCAAAATAGAAAGAGATAATATTCAGAAAAACTGCATCTCACCAAGGGTGATGTCCTGTGGTACCGAAATCAATCGTGAGATGCTTTGCAGCTAAAACGATCATGAGATGCTTTGCAGCAAAAAGATTCAGGATCAAACCAGAAAATGGAGGGGGACAATGAAGGAATGGACACGTGAGGAGCGCTATCGCTATTTAAAGGATCCTCAGGAATTGTATGAGCTTTACCAAAGAGTTTCAAAATCTGTTTACAGGCAGACTTTTCATGTTCAGTCCGTCACCGGCCTGATGAATGATCCGCACGGCTTTGTCTGGCACGATAACCAGTGGCATCTGTTTTACCAGTGGTGCCCGTGGGGAGCTGTTCACGGCCTGAAGCACTGGTACCATATCGTCTCCCGAGACCTGGTCTCCTGGAAAAATCTGGGCGTCTGCCTGCTGCCGGACCAGAATGACGGATACGACAACAAGGGCGTGTATTCCGGCTCCGCGATGCCGATTGGCGACAAGATGTATCTGTATTATACAGGCAATCACAGGGATGCTGACTGGAAGAGACATGCCTATACATGCCTGGCAAGGCTCGGAAACGACGGCTGGCCGGAAAAGTACCCTCTTCCGCTGTTCGGCTCCCATCCCAATTACACCGAACACCAGCGCGATCCCAAGATCATGAAGGTCGAGGGAAGGGATGAATACTACATGATCATCGGAGCGCAGACAAAGGATCTGCGCGGATGTATTCTGGTGTACTCTTCTCCGGATCTCCAGCATGGCTGGTCCATTGCCGGTGAACTCAATGTTCCGGGATTTTCGGACTTTGGCGATATGTGGGAGTGCCCCTCCATAGAACATATAGGAGGCCATGACGTTCTGCTGCTTTGCCCGCAGCATATTACACTTCCCGGACGGGGCGGGACACAGAATCATAACGGCTATATCCTCGGAACCATGGACTGGGATACACTCACCTTCACTCCCGACGGGCAGTTCCATGTCCTCGATTTTGGCTTTGATTCTTATGCAGCTGCATGCGCCAATAACATAGAGGATACGGACAAGGCGATCCTGATCGCCTGGATGGGACTTCCTGACGTCAGCTATCCGACGGATGACGAGGACTGGGCCGGATGCCTGACACTCCCCAGAGAACTGACCGTAAGAGGCAGACGCCTGATCCAGCAGCCGCTCCCGGAACTGAAAAAATTACGCGGAGAAAAGATCATCACGAATAAGGGAGTTAATCCTCTTCCGAAAGCCTGTGAGATCGAGCTGGACTGCCGCCCCGGAGATGTGGCCGTGAAGCTCTTTACGAGTGAAAACGGAGAAGGCGGAATGCTCGTATCTTTCGACGAAGCCAAAAAAGAGATCAGCGTCGACAGAAGCGGCATGACAAACCGCTTTAACCTCTCGGAAGGAGAAGTGAGGACCCGTCCGCTCGAAAACGGCCTGTCGCATCTTAGAATCTTCGTAGACAGCAGTTCTGTGGAGATCTTCGTCAATGACGGGGACGCCGTTTTTACTTCCCGCTGCTTCCCCACTAAAGAGGAGCACTTATTTACGACAGAAGGCGAGACCTTCGTCCGGCTCTGGCCATTAAAAGCCGCTGTCAAAGACAGCTTCCTGATTTAATGAACATATGTGTAAACCATTATGAAAAACAGACCACAGCAGATAAC
>JAFTFD010000130.1 GCA_017449745.1 Lachnospiraceae bacterium | reverse complement strand
ACCTGATTTGCCGCCTTTTCCATCTGATACACTTCCGATATTGCACGACGCTTTCTTGCTGTGGCTTTTTGGGCCTTATGCCGATTCGAAGCCGGCCTGCTTTCCGTTTCAATACAGACGGCATATCTCGACGGTCCAGAACGGTATCCGCTCCCAGCGATATACTTTCTCGGATTGAAGCCGAGTTCACCCTCATGCTTGTAATGCCTTTGTTTATTTCTTCTGGGCATGATAACCCTCCTCACAGTCTTGCTTTACAGCCGGGCTTTTACAGCCTCGCTTTCACGGCTGCGATCAGTTTTTCCTGTGTCACATCTTTCGATGCAAGCGCAGCAAGTACGTCCACGTCCACCGTATCCTTGCAGACGATATGATGGATCGTGACGGTGTTGCTTTGCCCTTGCCGCCACAGCCGGGCATTAGTCTGCTGATACAGTTCGAGACTCCATGTCAAACCAAACCAGATCAGGATGTGGCCGCCTTCCTGAATATTCAGCCCGTGGCCTGCGGATGCAGGGTGGATAAGTGCGACGGAGATAGAGCCATTGTTCCAATCTGTGATATCATCGGAGGAGCGGATGTCTCTCGGTTCATAACCGGCTGCAGTCAGATGCTCTATAATGCGTGTCCTGTCATGCTTGAACCAGTAGGCGATCAGCACTGGCTGACCGTTTGCCGCTTCGAGCAGGTCTTCCAGCATCTCCAGTTTCCTGCTGTGGATGACGCGCGGAACCTTCTCCTCGTCATAAACCGCTCCATTGCTCATCTGCAGGAGCTTGTTAGAAAGAGAAGCCGCATTCGCTGCGTCAATATCACCGTTCTCGAGTGGGATGATGAGGTCGGTTTTCAGCTGGTCGTACAGTTTCCGCTCCGGAACCGACATCTCCACTTCATGGTTGACATACACACATTCCGGCATATCCAGATAATCCAGCGCCTTCATGGAAATCGTGATGTCGCTGATTCTGTCATAGATCTGCTCCTCCGCGCCTGGACGCGGTTCATAGGAAAACACAACGCCAGTTGATGGATTCATGCTGCCAGGCTTGAAATAGCTGTCACGGTATCTGCCTATGAACCGGCCTAGCCGCTCACCGCCATCCAGAATGCCGATCTCTGCCCAGAGGTCCATAAGTCCGTTTGACGTCGGTGTTCCTGTCAGGCCTACCCAGCGTCGGACGTAGGGTCTGATCTTCCGCAGATACTTGAACCGCTGAGACTGATAATTCTTAAAGCTTGACAGTTCGTCGATCACAACCATATCAAAGTCCCAGCGGAGCCGGTTCTTTTCGTAATACTCCACCAGCCATTTGACGTTTTCCCGGTTGATGACGTAGATCAGGGCATTTGCATTTATTGCTGCTATTCTCTCCTTCAGTGTTCCGACTACTATTGAGATGTCCAGATCTCTTAAGTGATCCCATCTTTCAATCTCTGATTTCCAAACCGCTGTTACTCGTAAAGGCGCTATCACCAGCACTCTGGAAACCACCAACTCATCAAGAATAAGCAGTGTTGCCTCCGGCGCATTTTTATGCGTCCTTCATTCGTCACCCGGATCGGAGAGGACACTGAACTCCTGATCCGGCACAGCGGCTACATCAACTGCCGGGCGGGGATCATCATCTGGCACCAGCGCCAGTTTTCCCGGCGGTTTCGCGACATACCCACCAAGCAGTTCATTGAATTTCTTTTTTCCCATCATCTTTTCAAATTCCGTCAATGAGATAAGCTGTTGCTTATACACATCGGTGTAGCCGTTGGCGACCGCAGTGTCTACAACCGCCTTTATATCTGTGAACACACGCTTAGACCTGCCTTCGACCACCTTATACCCTGGGATCGGTACGGCATGTGTGATTGCCTCGGATGAAACGAAAGCAAATACAGACTCGATCCAAGAGCTGATGCGATTTAATGTCGGCAGGATCTCTGCCAGTTCCGAAACTGGAATCAGCCCTGGCTGTTTGAAGACTGGCACTTCTGTACTTTCCTGCTGGTCGTCCGAAAACGCTCCAGCGTCAAGGTCAAGAAACTCTTCTTTGCACAGTGCCAGAGCTTCATCGGCACAGGCCTTGCAGACAGGCTTTGCCCGGCAAAATCGGCACCAATCGCCGGGATGCTGTTCCCCCTTGCCTTCGAACGCCAGCCTCGCAATAGGCTTGATGCTCTCACCCCAGGCTTCCAGTTCTTCACGGCTGCATTCAAATGTGCTGATATTGTCCAGTCTCGGCTGGATGATACTCATGCGGACAGTCTTGATCTCATAAATATAGCCGTAAGCCGCCAGGCCCCCGAGTGCATAGAGCATCATCTGGCTGTTGTGATCCGCGTCAACAAATACGCCCTGCCCAGTCTTGAAATCACAGATATGCAGCAGGCCATTGCCTTCCTCATCTTTTCCCACAATCAGCATGTCCGCTGTGCCAAAACCGGAAGGAGCGATATGACTGTAATCCACTCGCTCCTCCACTAGAACCAGGGGTTCGCAGCCATTCCGTTTCATCTCTTCGATGATGGAAATAACGAACTCCGCATACACGTCGGTGATCTGATCGATTTCCTCCGTGTAAAACTCCTCAGACTGAGGACGGGTTACTCTCTCATGCAGGTATTTCCGTACTTTATATTCGCAAACTTCGTGGGCAAACGTGCCCTCGGCGGCATACACGGAGCTTTCATTTGGAAAGCCCTCCTGCAGCCGGACGCTCGGCGGACAGTGAAGCCACTGCTTTGAGCTGGATGCGCTTAACAGCGCGTGTACTTCCGGCATTGCTGTTCTCCATCAGATCGCCGCAACATCCGTCAGGAAAGCCTCGTACTTGGATACAGGCAGTTCACTGACCTTCGCGACACCATAGGTCTTAAGGATCGCTCCGATCTTCTCGTTATTCCCGCGGTTCTGCTTGATCTTTCGGACGATGATTTTTGTGATATCATCTGCCGTGACAGAAGAAACCGGCTCTTCGGTCGGGTGACTGCTTCCTTCATCTGCTGCATCATCAGGATCCTCTGCGCTTCCGGGAGTGACATCTTCACCGGCTTTTTCATCTTTGGTTGCCGTGGTTTCCGGAGCAGTCGTTTCCTCTTTCCGCACAAACCGTTCGACCAGCTCTCCAGCAGTCTCCGGATCCAGGGCTTCCAGCATGGTAAGGATGCCGGAAAAAAGGATGCCGACGCCTTCCGTAAGTTTTGACATTTTTACCGTGACAGCCGCCGGAACCTCGTTCTGTCCTTTTTTATCCTTGTTCATGACTACTCCCCTCCTCAGTTCATCTCCCGGAACGTGATCTCCGGGTGGAAAATCGCATCCAAAAGCCTCTGCTCCGGTATGCGTTTTGAAATGCAGTGGACGATTTTGATGCCCCATTTCTCCGCCTGCTCGATCTCTTTCATCATGCCGTCACTGACAGTTCTTCCGATTACCCAGAGTTCATCGCACTGGGCAAGCCAGCTGAGTCCCAAGAGCATCCCCATCTCACGCTCCACATCATCGCTGTCTTCCATAAAGAGCGTGAAGTACAGGTGCGGTGCGTAGGGAATGCAGCCTTCCCTGATTGCGTACCGGCACGCATTGATGGCTTTTCTGATATTTGCGGAAATCTCCCGCTCACAGTCCTCCGGGTTTTCACAGGTTGCCCTGAACGGGGAGCAGATGAAAACCTTCTTCATCGTTGTCTCTTTTCCCATTGGTATCTTCCTTTCTCTGCGGATAACGGTCCGCAGGCCGTTTTATAAGATTGGCTGCTGTCTTTTTGAAGCCAGCAGCCTTTTCGTGCTTTGAAGGACTCTCTGATCAGGTCCCTCTATTAGTAAGATTTTTCAAAGGGCAAATTATCGGGTTTTTAAACCAGATTTTTCAAATTTTTTTCGAGAGCTGTTTTTGCGTTGCTCAGGCGCTCGTTGAAAGAGGACTGTGAGATTCCCAAAACATCTGCCGCCTCTTCCTGTGTGAGATCATCAAAATAATACGCTCTGACTGCATCGTGCTGCTTTTTGCTGAGCGCAACATCAACTTGAACCTTGATCTGCTCTGCCTGTTCCTTCTTCAACAGCGCCTCCTCCGGAGAATCAAAGTGAGTGCAGCTGACCCAGCGGTAATTGGCTTTTTCTTCCCATTCATCTTCGTCCTCGTCACTCCGAGTTCCGAAGGACTTGGGATGCTCCAGATTCCGTTCGATGCTGTTCTCGCCGGCGATCACAAGAGCGTTGTACCATGGTGCCGGGCCAAGGATATCCTCGCCGATCTCGCTTTTCTGATCCTGATACAGCTTTTCATTTTCACGGAGCTGCCCAAAGAAATAGGTTGTGCTTCCGCAGTCCGGTACCCACAGCACTGTTTT
>JAFTFD010000129.1 GCA_017449745.1 Lachnospiraceae bacterium | reverse complement strand
GACCGCCCGACATGAGCAAGGAGCAATTTGCTTGTATTTACAGGCAAATTTGCGGATTGCGAATGCTCGGAGAGGATTGCGGGAGCTGCTATGCAGCGGAGCAATCCGGCATCATTTCACCTTTTGACCCCAATATCATAGTATTAAGAAATACAAGAACAACTGACATCCCACTGCCTGCAGAGACGCGAGTCTTCTTGATGGAAGGGATAAAAAGCAGCTGCTCAGATATGTTCTACGAAATACAGAACTGCTGCAGCGCAGTCCTTGGCAGCCTTAGTTTCAAATTCTTCATAAGCGATCTTTACGCTTTCGTCAGCCTGGTCGGAGATGGCGCGGATGATGACGAACGGAATTCCGTTTATATAGGAAGCCTGTGCGATCGCTGCGCCTTCCATTTCAGTGCAGAAGCCGCCGCAGTCAGCGATGATCTGCGCTTTGACATTCTTGTCGGCGATGAACTGGTCACCGCTTGCAATGCGTCCCTCAAAAACGCTGATATCCGGAGCTGCTTCCCGGACGGCTTTAACAGCCATGGTGCGCAGCTCTTTATCAGCAGGGAAGGAGAAAATACCCATCTGAGGGACCTCCCCTTTGCGGTAGCCAAAAACAGTTGCGTCAACATCATGGTAAACAGCATCTGTGGAGACGACGATATCCCCGATATGAATATTGTTATTCAGGGAGCCTGCGACGCCGGTATTCAGGATGTGAGTTACCGCAAAACAATCCGCCAGGATCTGCACGCAGCAGCCGGCGTTTACTTTACCGACACCGGATTTGACGACCACGACGTCTGTTTTCCCGATGGTTCCTTCTGAGAACTCCATGCCGGCTCTGATTACCGTCTGTTTTACCTGCATCTTCTCCTTCAGCAGGGCGACCTCCACATCCATTGCTCCGATAATTCCTAACTTCATCAAAAACTCCTTTCCTTGTTGCCTTATCTGCAAATACCAATAGCTGTCGGTATTTTATAACATAAATTTATTGCACCGGCGCATACTCATCATAGAGAATATCCTGGATCGTATCATAATAGATGATTTCCCTCAGCTGCGAGTCATTTCCTTCATACATTCCCAGGGGCATCCACAGCTCCAGATAATGATACGTGATGTTAAAACCGATCCCCTCCGGCTCCGGATGCTCCAGGGCATTGCGCAAAAATTCCGGAAATGCGTCGGAATGAACGAATTTTCCGCTGTCGTTATGCGTGCCGTATTGGTCAAATACCTCCATGAGGCGATCATAGACCGCATCTGTGTCTGTGAAAAGATCGCTCACGGAGAGGATCTTTCCGGTATTTACGTCAATATTATATCGTATGTATCGATACTGGCCGTAATCACTTTCTTTTAATCCGAGGGAATTGGCGTGCCCCTCAGAGACCATAAAATGGAAAATATTGCCGTTCAGGGACCATTGATCTACCGCGTAAAGAGAGTAGCAGTATTTTCGATCGATCTTCTTCCAGACCGACTTGGAGACGGACTCCATTCTTTCGTAATCTTTTTGCAGCTGTTCCTCTGCGGTTTCCTTATATTGGCGGCTCAATTCATCCAGGGTTTTTGTAAGGGCAGGGTATTTTCCTTCATTATCATGGAAAACAAAATACTGCGTGTCCAGACTGTAGTCGAAAGCTTTTTTCCAGTCAGGCGTAATTCGTACGTTCTCCGCTGAAAAACCGGATCTGGTATTGTAAAGCGGCTCCAGTGCCCCGATCCGCTTCATCGGCTGAGTTGAGTGAAACTCTCCGGTGCCGTAATTATAGCCGGCGTCAACGAACGCCCAGAAGAGAAGATGGTGCATCGGCTCCTGGAACAGAGTCCAGCTCTCCGGGATATTGTCGCCGTTGGCGGAAGAGCTGATCGTTTCCCCCGACGCGAGCGTGATCTCCACATCATATTCCGGGGAGCCGTACGGGAGGTCCGGAGTGTGAATGTCGATGCCGTTGATCAGTCCGAGATTAGCATACGCAGCGAGCTCCTGCAGTTCATCCACAGTTTCCGGGGAAAGCATGATTTCCTGGCAGAATGACGATGAAACCCTGGCGCTTCCGTCGTCCAGAACGGTAAGCGAATAGGAGTAATCATCCTCATAAGGAGCCTCTGGCGCCATATTGGAGCTGCTGTCATATGGCATCCCCGCGTCGTGAAAGGAGACCTCCATGGACCGGATCGTCAGATCAGAAAAATCCTTTTTGGCGTCCGGATCTGAGAGATCGACAGGAGGACCATAGACTGGTGCGGGAGGTGCCACATAGGGCGTTCTCTTATATTCGATCAGGTGATGGCCTCCGTCGCCGTCCATGTGGGAAAGCGTATAACAGAGCAGCATATCGTTTTCCCTGTCGTAGAACATATCTTCATAAAAGGCGAAGAGTTCCACGTCCGGGACGAGCCGCAGCAGATCCTTCTCCCGCTTTGTGCTGTAAGAACTTTCTTCCACGTAGCTGTCGGAATCAGAAAAATAAGTCATGCTGCGTGACGTGATCACTAGACGCTCGGAATCCGGTATCTGCGCATACCAGCTGCCTTCGGGAGTGGTTCCTCTCTCAATCTGCGCGGAGCTGCCCTCTGATCCTGTTCCGTTGTCAGTACCCGAAGGCACGGCAGGACCGCCTGAGGATGCTCTGCAGGAAACTAACAGCAGCATTGCAAGAGCAGATGTTATGACCAGGGCAAGTTTGTTCATATCGCATTCGCCTCCGTTTCGGTGAATCTCCGTTTTGGTGTATCTTTCAAGGTGAGCTGATAGTTACTGATTTACAGACGATATGATGTTGTTTGAAGAATGCCGCAAACTGTTCTATTATCAGTATACCATGACGGCAGTCATTTGACAGTAATGTAAGTCCGCTATATAATGAGCGATGATCCGACTGTAAAGATCGATTTTCATGTTGTGAGATGGCAGCAGACCAGGGTAGCAGCGTGGGAAGGATCTGAGCGGAAAGAGCATTACAATATCAGTTCATGACCTGGACCGAAGAAACGGAATTGCATCTTAGGGTAAGGACAATTGGACGCAGAAGCTTTGACAGGGAAGGCTTTAATGCCGGACCAGGGTCGGGTGCCATTATTGTGGATGTTTTTACTGTCGGACATGTGCCGGCAGTTTTTTTATGGAGGAAGATCGATGTATAGATTTGCAGTATACGGAAAAGGCGGCATTGGAAAATCTACAGCCTGCTCGGCGCTCTCCTGCGCCTTTGCGGAAAAAGGAATGAAGGTCATGCAGATCGGCTGCGATCCGAAAGCGGACTCCACGCTCTACCTGCATGGCGGCGAGAGGATCCCCACGATGCTGGATACGCTGCGCCAGAAGCGCGATGATGCGACGCTGGACGATCTTATATTTACAGGATACAGGGGGATCGTCTGTGCGGAAGCGGGCGGGCCTACGCCCGGACTAGGCTGCGCCGGCCGCGGGATCGCGGCTGCTTTCGAGGCGCTGGACCAGAGAGACGTCTTTGAGATCGTGCAGCCGGACCTTGTCATGTACGACGTCCTGGGCGACGTTGTGTGCGGCGGCTTTGCCATGCCGATCCGCGAGGGCTACGCAGACCAGGTCTTTATCGTGACCTCCGGTGAAAATATGTCCATCTACGCGGCCGCCAACATCGCGATGGCAGTCGAGAATTTCCGCCAGAGGGGATACGCGCAGCTGGGCGGACTCATCCTCAACCGCCGCAATGTGCCCGATGAATATGAAAAGGTTAAGACACTCGCCGAGGACCTGAACACAGTGATCCTCGCGGACCTGCCGCGGGATGACCACATCTCGGATGCGCAGGACACCGGCCGCGGCGTCATGGAAGTATACCCCGACTGCGCATACGCGCAGGGCATCCGGGAACTGGCAGGACGCATGCTCGAGAGGTAATGGGACAAAGTGACTTGGGACAAAGGTGACAGACCCCTTTGTCTCACCATGGAATGGGACAAAAGTGACAGGCCCCTTTGTCCCACCATTCCTGAGTCATAATAATAGACTCTGTCTCAAAATGAGGAATAAATATGCTGGAATTTCAGCCGATCAAAGATCTTGAATATGAGTATAACGCCGACCTGGGGCTCTCCTATGCGTCCCCGGTCCGGGGCGTCTGGAATATCGTACACATCGGTACCCTGGTGCCGCAGGCCCATGAGATCTATGTCTGTCCGACGAGCTGCCTGCGAGGCGTCGTCCTGACGACAGCGGAAATGGGCGCAATGGACCGTCTCTCTACGATCACGGTGGGGGAGGACAATATTCTGGAAGGCGACATGGAAGAGGCCCTGCAGCGGGGTACGGAGCGCATCATTGCGGAACTCCCGGTGCGGCCGCGCGCCATGCTGATCTTCACAAGCTGCGTCCACCACTTCCTGGCGGTCAACTATCAGCGCGTCTACCGCGTGCTGCGGGAAAAATATCCGGACATCGATTTCATCGACTGCTACATGGATCCCATCATGCGCAGGACCAAGCCGGCGATCCCGAATCTGTGGCAGCAGATCCACCGCTTGCTGAAGCCTGTGCAAGCTTTCAACAAGCAGCAGGTCAACTACGTCGGCAACTGCTTTGGCTACGGCGAATACTGCGACCTGACGCAGATGCTGCTCTCAAGGGGAATCACGGTAAAACAGCTGCAGACGTGCAAGGACTATGATGATTTCCTCGGAATGGCAAATTCTGCGGCGAATATCACGTTCCATAAAACGGCTGTCAGGGCGGCGAAGGATATGGAGATCCGTCTGAACCAGAAGTGGCTCCCTATGCGTCCCGGCTGCAGCTATGAAGAGTTTGATGAAGACCTGAGAACGGCGGCAGAGTTCCTGGGAATCGCCCCTCCTTCCGCAGAGGAAATAACGGAGCAGAGAAAACAGACGGAAGAAGCCGTTCGCAGCACCTGTGAACTGCTCGCCGGAACACCGGTGTCCGTTGATTACACTGCGGTGGACCGGCCGCTCGAGACGGCGCAGTATCTGATCGACCACGGCTTCAACGTGGAGTCCGTTTTCGTCGATGTTTTCACAGAATCCAGAGAGGTGTTCGAGCGCCTGCAGAAAACAGCGCCGGATCTTAAGATCTACCAGTCGCTGGGTTGGAATATCCGCAGGATGGACCGCACGCACGGAGAGGGGAAGCTGGTCGCGATCGGCCAGAAGAGCGCCTATTTTAAAAATACGAACCATTTCGTCAACATCATCGAAAACGAGGGAATGTATGGATATCGCGGGATCCGAAGGCTGATGGAACTGTTGAGCGATGCGTACCTTAACGAGAAGCCGATGCGCGAGCTCGTGCAGATCAAGGGCTGGGGGTGCTGCGGCGAATGAAAAAAGATTATCAGACACATGTATTTACCATGACCTATACGGCGGACGTCTCGGGCGTCTGCTCCGCCATGTATGAGCTCGGCGGAATGTCGGTCCTGCATGATCCGTCGGGCTGCAATTCCACCTACTCTACGCACGATGAGCCCCGCTGGTTTGACACGGACAGCCTCATGTATGTGTCGGGGCTGGATGAGATCACAGCGGTGATGGGGGACGACAATGTCCTCATCCGTGACGTGGTTCAGGCGGCGCACGACCTGCAGCCGAGGTTCATTACACTCTGCGGGGCGTCGATCCCCCACATCATTGCGTTTGATTTCCGCGGGGTGGCTTACCTGATCGAGAAAGAGTGCGGCATTCCGGTGCTGCCGGTGCCGACGGACGGTCTTAAGTCATATGTCAGCGGCGTAGGCCTTGCCCTGTCCGCGTGGCTCGAGAGATTTGCGGATCCGAAGGAATACCGGGAATATCGGGCGTCAGGTTCAGAAAACGGAGCTTTGGACGATTCGTCTGTTTCGGACCTGAAGGAAGCAGATCCGGAAAAAGGCCGGCCGCGGATAAACATTGTAGGCGCGACGCCTCTGGATTTTTCCGTGAACGGGAACATTCAGAGCCTGAAGAAGTGCTTTGAAGAGGCGGGATATGTTGTGAACTGCTGTATGGCAATGGGAACCTATGGCAGTGACAGTACAGGTGAGAGTACCGGCGCCTGTATAGCAGAGGCCGGTTCAACGACAGCGCAGACAGCAGCGGCAGAAAAAAATACCGGTATGTCTGCCAGGGACAGACTCTTTGAGAGAATGCAGCACGCCTATCGCGCCGATGTCAACGTGGTCGTCTCCTCTGCCGGCCGCAAACCGGCGGGGCTGATGAAGAAAAAATCGGGAATGCCCTTTGTGGAGGGACTTCCGATCGGGGCGGAACAGACGAAGGCTCTGCTCGATGCGGTCAGTGAAACGATCAGGGACGGCATCGGCAGGAAAGCATGGAGTGATTCCGCCGCAGGGGCGGCCGGACAGGCATCTGATGCAGCGGGCTGCCCTAGTACGAAAGACAGCATCCTGGTTATCGGGGAGGAAATTTTCGCCAAATCATTCTCCAACGCCATAAACATGCTTCCTGAGACGGTCAGGAAGGGAAGAACTGCCAGCCCCATGTGGCCGGATGTGGACGAAGGTATTGCGGAGACGGATCTGGCGGAAGCCGTCAGGAATTCCGCGGTCGTGATCGCCGATCCGCTCTACAGGACCATCCTGCAGAGTCCGCGGGCCGCAGGCAGAACAATTCAGTTTATTGATTTTCCGCATGAAGCATATTCCGGAAGGATCTACAGGGAAGACATTCCGGTTTTCTGCAGCGCGGAGTTTTCAATACAGCAACTATTGGGGAAATGCTGATCCTGTCTGCTGCCCTTCCCTTCTTGGGGGGCATCAGGATAGCTTCTGCATTTCAGACACAGATGATCTGACCTTCGGACCGGTGAAACGAAAGAAGCCGCTCCAAGGGAAAGAAAGGAGTATCTACATGAAAAAAATATTGACCCGTCATTCCCGTTTCGGCAGACGCCTGACAGCGCTTGGGCTCTCCCTGTGCCTGCTGCTGGCAGCGACAGGCTGTGCCCAGACAGGCAGCACCGCCGCACCGGCAGCGTCCGCAGCGGAAGAAACTGCTGAGGCAGCAGAAGCCGCTGAAGCCGTAGAAGAGACTGCTGAGGCAGTGGAAGAAACGGCAGAAGCTGTTGATGAAGCAGCTGAAGCAGCGGAGGAGACTGCTGAGGCAGCAGAAGCCGGGGAGGCACCGGCCGCTGAGGAAGAGGAAGCTCCCGAAGAGCCCTCTGCGGACGGTACCGTCACCATCACAGACCATGCGGACCGCACAGTGACTGTCCCGACGGATCCCACACGCGTCGTGATCCTCGACATTCTTCCGCTTCCCTCTGTTCTGACCGTCTTCCTCGGATCCGCGGAGACGATCCTGGCAATGCAGCCGGCCAGCATGAATGCGGCGAAGAACGGTATTTTATCCGAGCTCTTCCCGGACGTCCTGAATGTCAGCACAGACATCATGGCAGGGGATGATGTAAACGTCGAGTCCCTGATCGCGCTGGATCCTCAGATCGTTTACTACAACGCAGGAAACAAGGCTCTTTGCGAGAAGCTTGAGAATGCAGGCCTCACAGCAGTCGGTGTTTCCCCGACAAAGTGGCACTATGACTGCATCGTGACCTACGATCACTGGATCGAGCTGCTGAGCGAGATCTATCCGTCCGTGAATGCCACCAGCGACATCCGCAGCAAAGTCTCCGCTTTCAGCACACAGATGTACGATCTGATCCAGGAGCGCACAAAGGACCTGGCGGAGGAAGACCGCAAGAGAGTCCTCTTCCTGTTCCAGTACGACGAAAATACGATGATCACATCCGGCTCCAGCTTCTTTGGACAGTGGTGGTGTGATGCTTCCGGCGCGGTCAACGTAGCGAACGGTGTTTCCGCCGACAATTCCAACGCGGTGATCACCATGGAGCAGGTCTATGAATGGGACCCCGAAGTCATCGTGATCACAAACTTCACAAAGACACAGCCGGATGACCTCTACAACAACGCGATCGGATCCGATGACTGGAGCAGCATTACGGCGGTCAAAAACAAGCAGGTCTACAAGATGCCTCTCGGCACATACCGCACCTATACGCCGGGTGTTGACACTCCTATGACACTGGAGTGGATGGCTGTGAACCTTTATCCCGAGCTGTTCCCGGAGTTTGACCTCGCTGAGGACGTCCGCGCTTATTACAACGACCTGTACGGCGTCGAGCTGACGGATGAGCAGATCGAAGCGATGTATCATCCTTCCAGCGCTGCCGGATCCTGGAAATAATGAGACACATATGAAACAGGGAAGAAAATTCGAGATCTGGATGGGCGCCTCCGTGCTGCTCATCCTGATCTGCGCTCTGACAGCCCTCTGTATGGGACAGTTCCATATCGAACTCTCCCGTGTCATGCGGGAGCTGTTCATAGAGCACGGAAATGACAATGTACATACGACGCTGTACAACATCCGGATCCCGAGGATCCTGATGTCACTGCTGGCAGGGGCAGGACTTGCTGCCTCAGGGGCAGCGTTTCAGAGTCTGTTCTCCAATCCGCTGGCGACGCCGGATACACTGGGCGTGGCAAACGGAGCTTCTTTTGGTGCCGCGCTGGGACTGCTCCTTGGGGGCAATGCCTTCGCGGTGCAGGGGACGGCACTGTTCTTTGGCATCATGGCTGTGCTGCTGGTCTTTCTTGTCATGAAAGGCATGGGTCCCTCGAATCCATCGATGCTCATGGTGATCCTGGCAGGAATGGTGATCAGTTCCCTGTTTTCGGCGCTGGTCTCCCTCATCAAATACGTGGCAGACCCGCAGGATGTCCTGCCGGTGATCACGTTCTGGCTGATGGGGAGATTCTCCGGCGTCACCAGAAAATCCCTTTTGGTCTCGCTCCCGCTGATCGGAGGCGGAACGGCGATGATCTTTTTGCTGAGGTTCCGTCTGAACGCCCTCTCCTTATCCGAGGAGGAAGCGCTCTCGATGGGCGTGAATCTCAAAAGAGTGCGGGCCCTGGTGATCGGCGCGGCAGCCATGACAACGGCCGCCGTCGTCTCTGTCTGCGGCGTGATCGGCTGGGTGGGACTCCTGATCCCGCACATCGCCAGAATGCTGTTTGGCAATGACAACCGGTATGTGGTGCCGGCCTCCGTTACTTTCGGGGCGCTGTTCATGCTGATCGTCGATACGCTGGCAAGGTGCGTAAACGCGGCAGAGATCCCGGTCTCGATCCTCACGGCAGTGATCGGAGCGCCGGTATTTATCCTTCTGCTGAGAAAATCGGGAGGGATCCGCGGATGAGCATTATAGTAATTTCAATGAAAACAGAGGAGGCCTGCGGATGAGCATAGAAGTGAATGCAGGAACCTTTTCTTACAGGAAAGAGAAACTCCTTCTGCAGGATATCAGCTTCAGCATCGGGTCCGGCGAGATCCTCGCGATCCTGGGACCGAACGGCGTCGGCAAGACAACATTGATGAAGTGCCTGCTCGGATTCCTTCCGTGGCAAAGCGGGATGACCAGCCTCGACGGCACGGATATCCGCGCCATGAAGGGAAGAAAGCTGTGGCAGCAGGTGGCCTATGTGCCGCAAGCCAGGCAGAATACTTTTTCCTATCATGTGGAGGACATGGTGCTGCTCGGGCGAAGCCCGTATCTCGGTGATTTTTCCATGCCGGGGAAAAAGGACAGGGAGATCGCGGAGCAGGCGATGGAGCTGGCCGGGGTCACACACCTGATCGGAAAGAGCTGCTCGCAGCTGAGCGGCGGCGAGCTGCAGCTGGTCCTGATCGCGAGGGCGCTGGCGGCAGAACCGTCGTACCTGGTCCTGGACGAGCCGGAGTCGGGGCTCGATTTCAGAAACCAGCTGGTCGTTCTCGACCTCGTAGAGCGCCTGAGCCGCGAAAAAAATATGACGGTCATTCTGAACACCCATTATCCGGATCACGCGCTGCGCGTCTCGGACCAGGTCCTGCTCCTGTTCGGGCAGGGGATCTACCAGTTCGGGCGCACGGAGGGCATGCTGACAGCGGAGCACATGAGGGCGCTCTTTGGCGTAGATATTGCAGTGTGGCGGGAGATGAGCGGCGAAAAAGAATACACAGCCGTGATCCCGCTCGAGATCCTCCCGTCCAAAGGAGAAGACAGATGGATAAATCATTAAACAATACTCCGGTCGCAAGCCGTACACATATCGGATTTTTCGGGAGGATGAATGCCGGAAAATCATCGCTGATCAACGCCATGACCGGGCAGCCGGTCTCGATCGTCTCGGCCCAGGCAGGAACCACGACGGACGTCGTGAAAAAGACGATGGAGATCCACGGCATAGGCCCCTGCGTCCTGCTGGACACGGCAGGTTTCGACGATGAAGGGGAGATCGGAAAAATGCGTGTGGCGGCGGCGCGCCGCGCTGCTGAATCCACGGACCTGGCGGTGATCCTTTTTACGGATAAAACAGATCCCGCTGAAGAAGGATCGGACTGGGAAAAAGAGATCGGGTGGATCCGCTATTTTCAGAATATCACGACACCGGTGATGGCGGTTCTGACACAGACGGATCGGCGCTCCAAAGAGGAAAATGAGGCGCTCGCTGCCCGCATTTTTGCCAGGACAGGATTAAAGCCGGTGCCGGTCAGCGCTGTGTCCGGAGAGGGACTCGATACACTGCGGGAGGAGCTGATCCGTCTCTCCTCGCAGAAAGAGGCAAAGCGCTTCATCATGGGAGATCTTGTCCGCGAGGGAGACGTCGTCATGCTGGTCATGCCCCAGGATCCGCAGGCTCCCGAAGGCAGGCTCATCCTGCCGGAAGTCCAGACGATCCGCGAGGCGCTTGACAGAAAGTGCATTGCTGTCTGCGTCCAGCCCGAAGAAATGCCCCTGGCGCTGGCGGCGCTGAAAAAGGCACCGGATCTTATCGTGACAGATTCCCAGGTCTTCGACGTGGTCTATCAGCAGAAGCCTGCGGAGAGCAGACTTACCTCCTTCTCCGTCCTTTTTGCCGCGCTGAAAGGGGATATCGACTACTACGTCGAGAGCGTCAAGGCGATCGAGGGACTGACGGAAAATTCGAGAGTACTCATCGCGGAATGCTGCACACATGCCCCGCTGGACGAGGACATTGGACGCGTCAAGATCCCGGCCATGCTGCGCAAGAGAACAGGCCCGGGACTCACTGTTGACGTGACGGCCGGCTCGGAATTCCCGGAGGATCTGGACAAATATGACCTGGTCATTCAGTGCGGCGGCTGCATGTTCAACCGCAAATATGTCTGCGCCAGGATCCAGAGGGCGAAGGACGCCGGCGTGCCGATGACCAACTACGGCATTACGATCGCGTATGTGAAGGGCATCCTGGACAGAATCGATACCGGGAGCAGCAGGGCTTGAGGATGCGGCAGTTCGATAGCTGCCATACTATGAAAAATGAGGAGAAGGGAACCATGCAGGAAGAAATGCAGACACAGGAAACCAGACTTGCTGTTATCGCGATTATTGTGGAAGATGCGGAATCCGTCACGTCCATGAACGGGCTGCTGCATGAATACAGCTCTTATATCATCGGCAGGATGGGGATCCCGTACCCCGCGAGAAAGATCTCACTGATCAGCGTCGCCATCGACGCACCGGCCGATGAGATCAATGCCCTTACGGGCAAACTCGGAAGACTCTCCGGAGTGACCGTTAAGACCGCATTCTCCAAAATGTGAGAGTGAGTCAGAGTGAGTCACCGGATGCGTCCCCCTGACTCACTCTGACTCAACCCTGACTCAAAAAAGAAGAGGCCGGAGCCTCTTCTCAAACCGCATCAGAGAATGCGCATTATTTGAAATATCTGTCCAGAAGGCCCTTGAAGCCCTGGCCGTGTCTTGCCTCGTCGCGTGCCATCTCGTGGATGCTGTCATGCAGAGCATCAAGTCCCATCTCTTTGCACTTCTTGGCAAAAGCAGTCTTGCCGGCGCATGCGCCGTTCTCAGCAGCGACACGGACCTCAAGATTGGTCTTTGTGCAGTCGGAGACGACTTCACCGAGCATCTCGGCATATCTGGAAGCGTGATCAGCCTCCTCAAGAGCAGCCTGGCGATAGAAAGCGCCGACCTCAGGATAGCCCTGGCGGATCGCTGCTCTGGACATAGCCAGATACATACCGACCTCGGAGCACTCACCTGCGAACTCAGCGCGCAGGAAATCCTTCATATCCTCGGGAAGGTCGGATGCGATACCGATCTTGTGCTCAGATGCCCAGGAGAGCTCCTCATTCTCTTCAACAGGCTCAAATTTGGACTTGGGCTGTTTGCAGATCGGGCACTTCCAATCCTCGGGAAGATCAGCGAATTTCACGCCTTCCTTCTCTTCATCATAGATATGGCCGCATACTGTACATCTGTATTTCATTGAAAATCTCCCTTCTTTGAATAAAATAATAGCTCTGATTCAATCATCGGTACTGTTCTGTGCACAGGAGGGGCAGATCCCGGAATAAAGCACCCTGCAGCCTGTCACGACCCCGGGGAAAATACCCTCCGTGTTACGGATCATTTTGGTATGTTCGCAAGGATCGGTGCGGATATCCAGAACGGTGCCGCATTTCGTGCAGACAAAATGGTCATGCTCCTCAACACATGGATCATAACGCAAAGTGCCGTCCCCGATGTCCACTGTGCTGAGCTGTCCAAGGTCACGCAGCAGGATCAGGTTCCGATACACGGTACCCAGACTGATATTGGGATATTCCTGCCGGACATGAAGGTAAACATCATCCGCTGTCGGATGCGTATCCTTGTCCTTGAGGAAGTCCCAGATCGCCTGCCTCTGTTTGCTGTATTTCAGCGACATCTTTTGCTCTCCGGTTACTACACAAAAATCAGTAACGATTACTGATATCATTATCTTCTGCCGTGCTTGTATTTGTCAATGCTAACAATAAATGGGCGCAGATGCTCCTGAAATGTGCTATGATTATATATCAGGGTGCTTAAAATTCCGGCGGCACAGAATGCCATAATAAGGCATGGCTGCCATCATGACCGGCTCTATAGATTTCATCCGGCGGAAGCCGTAAACGAAAACAAAACAAAAACAAAACAAAAACAAGACAAAAACAAAACAGGGGGCGCAAATGTCCTTCCGAAGAAAGTTATTCATTGCATTTTCCATCGTCATCATATTGCCGACCGTGCTCTTTACGATCGCCTACAGGGTGATCGCCAGGGTCATGGCATACGAGGCAAACATGGTACCGCGCAGGTTCCTGGTCGTTTCCTCAACGATGATCGTGATCATTCTTATTTTGACCGCGGTCCTGCTGGTCGGGTGGCTGCGCAGCAGCATTCTGGGCCCGATCAACCAGCTCAACGTTGCGATGAAAAATATCCGCGACGGGAACCTGGAGTACATGCTGTCCACCACCGAGCAGGGAGAGATCGGAGAGCTCTACCAGAGCTATGAGGACATGAGGCTGCGCCTTAAGGAATCCGCGGATGAAAAGCTCGAGAGCGAAAAACACGACAGAGAGCTCATCAGCAATATCGCCCACGACCTGAAAACGCCGATCACATCGATCAAGGGCTACGCGGAGGGCCTCCTCGACGGCGTCGCCAACACTCCTGAAAAACAGGAAAAATACCTCCGCACGATCTACAGCAAGGCAGAGGACGTCAACAATCTGATCAACGAGCTGACGCTCTACTCCAGGATCGACAACGACAGGATCCCGTATAACTTCCAGAGGATCAACCTCTCTGATTATTTTGGCGACTGCGTCGAAGAGATCGGAATGGACATGGACTCCAAGGGGATCAAGCTCAACTATGACAACCTTGTTTCTCCCGACACCATGATCATTGCGGATCCGGAGCAGCTAAAGCGCGTGATCAACAACATCATCAGCAACAGCGTCAAATACATGGACAAGCTCCACGGCCGGATCGACATCCGCATCCTCGACGAGCAGGACTCCGTCCGCATCGAGATCGAGGACAATGGAAAAGGCATTGCGCAGAAAGACCTGCCCAATATCTTTGACCGGTTCTACCGCACGGATTCCTCCCGCAACTCCGCCCAGGGCGGCAGCGGCATCGGCCTCTCCATCGTCAAAAAGATCATCGAGGACCACGGCGGCTACATCTGGGCGACCAGCCGCGAGGGCGTCGGCACCTGCATGCACTTTGTTTTCCGCAAATACTGGGACAAGACCATGGGCGGCGCCAACGTAGAGAGCAGCGTGGAGTGAGACAAAGGGGTCAGTCACTTTGTCCCATTTTGAGACACAGGGGTCAGTCACTTTGTCCCATTTTGGGACACAGGGGTCAGTCACCTTTGTCCCAGTTTAAAAAAGAGAAAAGCATCCTGTGTTAAGAAGTGGAAAGTAACAGCAAATATAGAAAACAGAAGGGGAACGGTATGAGCAAAATTTTGATCGTAGAAGACGAAGAATCGATTGCTGATCTGGAAAAGGACTATCTGGAGCTCTCCGGATTTGAGGTGGAGACCGCGTCCCGCGGTGATACCGGGCTTGAGAAGGCTCTCTCGCAGGAGTATGACCTGATCATTCTGGACCTGATGCTGCCTGGCATGGATGGCTTCGAAGTCTGCCGCAGGATCCGCGAAGTCAAGGACGTCCCGCTTCTCATGGTATCTGCCAAAAAAGATGACATCGACAAGATCCGGGGCCTCGGTCTCGGCGCGGATGACTATATAACCAAGCCTTTCAGTCCCAGCGAGCTGGTTGCCAGAGTCAAGGCGCATCTGTCCAGATATGAGCGCCTGGTCGGCGCAGGCCGCCCCGCAAATGACATCATCGAGATCCGCGGCCTTAAGATCGACAAAACAGCCCGCCGCGTCTGGGTGGACGGGATAGAGAAGACCTTCACGACAAAGGAATTTGACCTGCTGACGTTCCTTGCTGAGAATCCGAACCACGTCTTCTCCAAGGAGGAGCTCTTCCGCAAGGTCTGGAATATGGATTCCATCGGCGACATCGCGACCGTCACGGTCCATATCAAAAAGATCCGCGAGAAGGTCGAGTACGACACCTCCAACCCTCAGTACATCGAGACCATCTGGGGTGTCGGTTACAGATTCAAGATCTAAAGACGGTGTCAAATTCACGGAAGGGCAGGATCACGGCGGGATCAATGTGTGATCAATGTGTGATCAGTTGTGATCAGTGAGTAATCAGTGCGTGATCATGGCAGCTATGAGACCCGGAAAGCCCTCAGGAGGAAAAATATGTCAGACTGCGACCAGTGCGCATATTATTATTACGACGAGGATTACGAAGATTACCTCTGCTCGGCGGATATTGACGAGGACGACTATGCCCGCATGATGCAGGAAGGCGGACTGCACAGACAAAGATGCCCTTACTGGGTAAACGGCGACGAATATTCCGTTGTGCGCCATCAGGCATTCTGAGATAAAACCTTCTGCTATAAAAGAACGGGACAGGGGACGGTTCTGTGTCTCCTGACTCCCTGTCTTCTGCTAATAGGAAAATAAATGGAACATAATTACATGGCACAGCTGCGGCACGGAGAGGATCTCAAAGTGCCGCAGTTGTGCGGAATGATCTTTCGTCTGAGTGTGCCGGCGATCCTGGCGCAGATCTCGACGATCATAATGCAGTATATAGATGCTTCAATGGTGGGTCGGCTCGGTGCGCAGGGATCTGCGGCGATCGGGCTCGTTTCATCTTCTACGTGGCTTTTCGGCGGTATCGCCATGGCGATCGGCATGGGCTTCAGTGTCCAGTGCGCGCAGCGCCTTGGCGCCGGTGATAATAAAGATGCCAGAGGCCTGATGATGCAGGGGATGATGATCAATCTCCTGTTTGCCATGGTGATCTGCGTGATCTGCTCCACACTCTCCGGGTGGCTTCCGGGCTGGCTGGGAGGAGAGAAAGCGATCCAGAAGGATGCCACTGCCTATTTTCTTGTCTTTGCGTTATTTTTCCCGATCGAGAGAACGAATTTCCTGGGAGGCAGTTTCCTGCAGGCAACCGGCAACATGAAGGTTCCCGGCCTGCTGCATATCATGATGTGCGTTCTGGATGTGATCTTTAATGCGCTCCTGATCTTTCCGGGAAGTGAGATCCTGGGTTTCCACCTGCCCGGTGCGGGGCTGGGCGTCATGGGCGCGGCGCTCGGCACAGGGCTGGCACGCCTGTGTTCTACTGTGCTCATGCTGTATTTTCTCTTTGTCCGCTCACCGGAGCTGCACCTGCGCAAAGGGGAGAAGCTGAAATTCAAAAAAGACCAGATCGTCCGCAGTATCCGGATCGGAGTCCCGGTCGCCGTCGAAAATGTGATCATGAACAGCGCACAGATCGCCTCAACGAAGATCGTAGCTCCGCTCGGAACGGTTTCCGTGGCGGCCAATTCCCTCTCCGTAACGGCGGAGAGCCTCTGCTACATGCCGGGATACGGAATTGCTTCTGCCGCGACGGCTGTGATCGGCCAATGCATCGGCGCCGGCCAGAAAGAACTGACTAAGAAAATCGGCTGGATCACGACTGCCATCGGTGTCGGCGTCATGACCTGCAGCGGGATCCTGATGTATATTGCGGCCCCTTACATGATCGGGTTCTTAAGCCCTGACCCGGAGGTCGTCCGGCTTGGGACGCAGGTCCTCAGGATCGAAGCCTTTGCGGAGCCCATGTTTGCAGCTTCCATTGTCGCGACCGGCGTCATGCGCGGAGGCGGTGATACGACAGTACCTGCGATCTTAAGCCTTGTCAGCATGTGGGTGGTCCGCGTGCCGCTGGCTTATCTGCTCGCACCGAGAATCGGCCTGCGCGGCGTATGGCTTGCGATGTGCATTGAGCTCTGCGTCCGCGGCGTCCTGTTCCTCATCCG
>JAFTFD010000128.1 GCA_017449745.1 Lachnospiraceae bacterium | reverse complement strand
AACTAATGGTCTCCGGTGGAGACTGGGGAGGGTTATGTGTCCCCTTCCTGAATAAGGGGACACAGACCGGTCCCCTGTCTCCTGTTTATTTCAAAGGAGCAAATCATGAACCCGATGGAAATAGAAAAGAAATGGATCGTAAACGGCTGGCCGCAGGCAGACCTGCCGCTCTTAAAACGTGAATATATGAGGCAGGGATATCTGACGGTGGAACCTACCGTGCGGATCCGGCAGGAGACGCGGATGGAGGGGGGACAGGGGACGGTTCTGCGTCCCCTTCTGCAGGAAGGGGACGCAGAACCGTCCCCTGTCCCCACGTCCCCATGTACCACCGAATATATCCTCTGCTTTAAATCCAAAGGAACACTGGTGAGACAGGAGATCGAGTTCCCGATCTCCGAGACACATTTTGAGCAGCTGGAGGAAATGATCGGACTTCCGCTGATCCCGAAGGAGAGAAGGACCTACGCGCTGCCGGGAGGACTGGAACTGGAGGTCAACCACGTGGACGAGGGACAGCCTACGGAGTACTGGTATGCTGAGGTAGAATTCTCATCCGTGGAAGAGGCGGCGGAGTTTTCGGCGGAGGCTGCAGGACTGGCGGATTACCTGAATAACGATGTGACGGAAGTGCCGGGGCAGACCATGGGGTCTTACTGGCTGCGCACACGCTGTCAATAAGGAAAGGAATACAAAAATGTTTACAGATGTAAAAGAAGCTCTGACGTATGTGGATGAAATTCTGACCCGCGCGGAGGTGTTCGGGCATGCGATCCATGTGCTGACCTATGACCAGGAGACGATCTGCCCGCCGAAAGCGATGGAAGAGCAGGGCGAGGTGATCGCAGAGCTCGGGAATATGTCCTTTAAACTGACTAAAGACGAGAAATTCGTTGAGGCAGGGGAATATCTCTACGCACACAGGGAGGACCTGGACAGTTTTGACCGCTCGCTGGCGGAATCGCTGCACAGGAACTATCTGAAAACGAAAAATATCACGCCGGAGAAAAATCACGAGTTTTCCCTGGTTTATAACAAGGCTTTTGTCACCTGGCTGGAGGCGAAGCAGAAAGCGGACTTTTCTGTTTTTGCCCCGTCTCTTTCCGATGTGATCCGGATAAACAGGGAAGATGTTTCCCTGAGGGAAGAAGCGCTCCCCGACCTCTACGACAATCTGCTTGGCGACTATGAGAGAGGACTCACGCAGAAGGATCTGGACGAAACCTTCGGTAAATGCAAGGAAAGGCTTCTGCCGCTCCTGGAGAGGATCAAAAACAGCAAAAAGGTGATCCGGACGGATTTCCTGTCAAGACCTGCTGCGGAAGAGCCGCAAAGACAGTTCGCAAGATATCTGCTCGAGCTGATGCGGTTCGATTTCGAGCGCGGCGCCTTTACGACCAGCGAGCATCCTTTTACGGACGGCCTCGGCAGAAACGATGTGCGCCTGACGACGCACTATCACGAGGACATGTTCTACGCGAATATGTACACGGTGACGCACGAGGGCGGCCATGCGCTCTTTGAGATGCTGCAGCCCCGTGAAAACTACGATCACCACATCAATGACCTGAAATCCATGAGCATGCACGAATCCGTCTCCCGCTTTTATGAAAACAGGATCGCACGCTCCGAGAGCTTCATTGACCTTGTATATCCGAAGATGAAGGAACTCTTCCCGACGGTGCTCGAGAGAGTGAGCGCACATGAGCTTTACGAAGCGATGAATACGGTCACCCCGTCCCTGATCCGCACGGAGGCGGACGAGTTTACCTATACATTCCACATCATTATCCGATACGAGATCGAGAAGGCTATGATCCGCGGCGACGTGCGAGTGGAAGATCTGCCGGCTCTTTGGAACCAGAAATATGAAGATTACCTCGGCATCCGTCCGGCTAATGACAGGGAAGGGATCCTCCAGGATGTACACTGGACCTTCGGCATGGGATATTTCCCGACCTATGCACTGGGCAACATGTATAATGCGATGTATTACAACCGGATGAAAACGGAGCTGGACATCGACGCGGCAGTAAGAGCGGGCGACTTCGCGAAGATCAACGACTGGATGGCGCAGAACGTGTTTGCGCAGGCGGACCGCCTGGATGCGCACACCTGGATCCGCGGGATCACGGGCAGAGAGTTTGCACCGGATGATTTCCTGGATTATCTCGAGGAAAAATACAGCGCAATTTATGAACTTTAATTCCGGGGAGCAGTGAGCCAGGTGAGCCAGGTGAGCCAGTGAGTCAGGGGATACGTCCCCCTGACTCACCCCTGACTCACCCAGACTCACTTCTTGACCCGCATTTTCTTTCAGGAGAAGTGAAAAACGGCAGAAAATCAGCATTTAAACGGTTTTGCATTACGCCGGATTTCTTGACAATAACGCTTTAAACGAGTACAGTATTAGGAAGTGGATTTATGGCTAAAAACAGATATGCCGCGGACTACAGGCTGATTGAGGAATTCGACGAAAAAGGACGCGTGAAAGTAACCTATGAGTATATAGGTGAGGCATACAGGTTTGCAGAAGCGGGGAAGATCGTCGACAGGCACAGGAAATTGTGGGTGCTGATGGCCTTATCGGGGTGGATCTTGTTTATTGCAGCTCTGATTCCATATTCTACGGCTATGCGGCGGCTCTGGATCGCACTGCCGTATGTCTTTTCCGCAGTACCGCTGGCCTTTACAACGGAGCTTGCGTTTACTGTATTTTCACAAAAAGAGCCGCTGGAACACCGGATCGCGGACAAACTGGATAATAACCACCCTGCGCAGCTCTTTGCGCTCCTGTTTTTTACAGGGATCGCTGCGTCGCTGTCGGTTTTGCATCTGGCCCTTTCAGATGAAAGAGTGCCGGGTGATTTTGTTTTTTCCGCATGTGCACTGCTCCTTGCGGGGGGCGCGTTCTACCTGATGAAGACAAGAAAACGGCTCCGGGTGGAAAAGTGTGCCGCTGATAACGAGCAACGTTAATAATCACAGCAGTGTGTTTATTATAAAAATTTCTTATAAGGAGGAAACTGAAAAATGAGCAAAAAAAGGCTGTTAGCAATGGGCCTTTCTCTGGTCATGGCAGCTTCTCTTGCAGCCTGCGGCGGACAGTCCGCACCTGCAGCTGAGCCCGCTCCCGCTGAGGAAGCAGCTCCGGCAGAAGAAGCAGCTCCGGCTGAGGAAGAGGCTGCTCCGGCTGAGGAAGAGGCCGCTCCTGCCGAAGAGGCAGCAGAGGAAGCTCCCGCAGAGGAGGAGGGTGGTTCTGACGCGAACGCTGTGTATGTCACATCTACGTTCGGACAGAAGTTCAGCCCGTTCTTCGCAACAACTGCATATGATATGGAGGTCGTTGACCTGACACAGGTCGGCGCTCTTGCAGCGGACCGCGGCGGTGCCGTTATCTACAAGGGCATCGAGGGCGAGACCGTCAACTACAACGGCACAGACTATACCTACTATGGCATGGGTGATGTCGGGGTCACACAGAATGATGACGGAACAGTTGATTACCAGCTGCATATCCGTGATGACGTGAAGTTCTCCGACGGAGAGCCTGTCACGATCGATGACTATATCTTTACCTTCTATGTACTGGTCGATCCTACTTATGATGGATCCTCCACGATCTATGCACTCCCGATCGAGGGCATGGAGGAGTACAGAAGCGGTATGGATTCCCGCGGCAACGTGATCTTCGCAGCAGGCGAGGACGGCTATGTCGAGAACGACGGTTATACAGAAGAGCAGTATAACGCATTCTGGGATTACTACAACAACAATGCCGGCGCTGACTTCGCGCAGGAGATCGTTGACTATTGCATCAGCAACGGCTACAACGGACCTGACGACACAGTCGCACAGGCTGCTGCAAACTGGGGCTTTGAGCTCGCAGAGGATGCGACCGCTCAGGATTTCTGGGATGCGATCGTTGCAGCTTATGATACTGTCGAAGAGGCTGAAGAGACTGAGACAGCCGGCTCCACACGTCTGCAGCTGACGATCAAAGCTCTCGGCGCCGAGTATGAGACCGGTGTTGAGACCGGCAACAGCGCTGCAAGCGTGACAGGCCTTACCAAGGTCGATGATTACACAGTCAACATCCATATGACTGAGTTTGACGCGACTGCGATCTACAACGTCGGCCTGACACTGGCTCCGCTTCACTACTATGGCGATCCGGCAGCTTATGACTATGACAACAACAAGTTCGGATTCACAAAGGGCGATCTGTCCACAGTGAAGGCTAAGACTTCCGAGCCCGTCGGCGCTGGCCCGTACGTATTTGACGGCTATGCAAACGGCGTTGTTACGCTGAAGGCTAACCCGAACTATTTCCAGGGCGAGCCTGAGACCAAGGTCCTCCTGCTCCAGGAAGGCATCGATTCCGACTATGTTCCCGGAATCATCACAGGCAGCTTCGATATCGCTCAGCCCTCCATCAGCGACGCTACTCTGAAGGCGATCCAGGATGGAAACTCCAACGGCGAGCTGGTCGGTGACACACTGACAACGATCCTTGTTGACTACCGCGGCTATGGTTACCTCGGAATCAACGCTGACCTCGTCAATGTCGGAGGCGATCCGGGCTCCGATGCCTCCAAGGCTCTTCGTAAGGGCTTCATGACTCTGTTCGCAGTTTATCGTGACACAGTCATCAACTCCTACTATGGCGACCGTGCAGCGGTCATCCAGTATCCTATTTCCAACACATCCTGGGCAGCTCCTAAGCCGGCAGATGAAGGCTACCAGCTTGCATATTCCGTCGATGTGAACGGAGATCCGATCTATGATGCTTCCATGAGTGAGGAGCAGAAATATGAAGCTGCAAAGCAGGCGGCGATCGAGTACTTCAAGGCTGCAGGCTTCACCTATGATGAGGCAGCAGGCAAGTTCACAGATGTCACAGAGACATACGAAGTCATGATCCCCGGCCAGGGCCAGCAGGATCACCCGGCTTACGGTGTTGCTGTCGCAGCAAGTGAAGTCCTTGAGAGCCTGGGCATCAAGCTTCAGGTCAACGACGTAGGAACAAGCGTATGGAACAATGCTCTTGAGTCCAACACAGCTATGATGTGGGCAGCTGCATGGCAGTCCACAGTCGATCCCGACATGACACAGGTCTACCACAGCTCCAACGCTCACGGCGCAGGCACGAACTCCAACCACTATTCCGTGGATGATCCTGAGCTGGATAAGCTTATCGTTGAGGGCCGCGGCAGCGCAGATACAGAGTATCGTAAGTCTGTTTACAGAGATGCCATGAACATCATCATGGATTGGGGCTGCGAGCTTCCTCTGTATCAGAGAAAGGACTGCACAGTCGCTTCTACAGAGCGCGTTGTTGTCGATACCCTTCCGCATGACATGACTCCTTACTGGGGCTGGTATGCAGAGGTTGAGACTCTGGCAATGCAGTAAATCTGATCTTTGACCGGACTGCGCTGGACGAAAATGTGCAGCGTATCCTGAAGTGCTGATCAGATCGGAACCGGCTGCGTGACGCGGCCGGTTCCGGAGCCGGATCACCGGCATTGACTGAGCTTTAAGCAGCGCGGAAGGGGATTTCCCCTTCCGCGCGTGTTTGTAGAAGAAAGGCTGTGTTATGGCAAAGTTTACAATAAAACGAGTGCTGTACAGCATTCTGATTCTATTTTTCGTAATGTTTCTGATCTACGTCCTGATGTACAACATGCCTATGGGGTACATTGAGACAAAGGCGAGAGAACTCGCTTCCAGACCCGGCGCCACCAAGAGCTATGCGGAGTGGCTGGCGGATCTGAACGCTCAGTACGGTATGGATAAAGGCGTCGTGCTGGGGTATCTTACATGGCTCAAGAGCGCGCTCAGGGGCAACTGGGGTGACAGCTGGGCATGGACGATTCCTGTTACACAGGAATTCCACAATACTGTCTGGTACAGCTTTATTCTTGGATTCGTTTCTTTCGTTTTCGAGATCCTTATTGCGATCCCGCTCGGAATTACAGCGGCAAAAAATCAATACAGCTTCACCGACTATTTTACGACCGTTGTCTCCATGGTCTGCATTTCCATGCCGACTTTCTTTATTGCGACGGTGCTGAAATACATATTTTCTGTCAAGCTCGGATGGTTCGACCTCTCCGGTATGCAGGGCAGAAACTATATGAATCTGTCTGACTTTGGAAAATTCCTCGACGTGGCCAAGCACTTCGTGCTCCCGTCGATTACGATCATTATCATCAGTATTGGCGGTCTGATGCGTTATACCAGAACAAATATGCTGGAGGTCCTGAATGCCGATTACATCAGGACAGCCAGAGCAAAGGGCGTGCCGGAGAAGAAGGTCATCAATTACCATGCATTCCGAAACACCCTGATCCCGCTCGTCACAACGCTCGGCGGCTCCCTTCCGGGACTTTTCTCGGGCGCGCTGATCACGGAGACTCTTTTCTCCATCCGCGGGATCGGCTATGCCTCTTATACATCGATGACACAGGGCGACATTCCTTTTATCATGTTCTACCTTGCGTTCATTTCTATTCTGACACTCCTCGGGAACCTGATCTCCGATCTTCTGTATGCGGTCGTGGATCCCAGAGTAAGACTGAGCTAGGGGGTGCGGAATGGCAACATATAATCTGAATGAAGTTTTAAAACAAAGAGAAGCGCAGAAGGCTGCCTGGGAAGCGGCGACGACCGGCAAAGAGCTGGCACTGGATGATATCAGCCGTGTCAAGGTGCTCTCCCCCGGAAGACAGGTCTTTAAGCGCTTTATCAGAAACCGCCTGGCGGTTTTCGGATCCCTGCTGCTGATCACGATGTTCGTGTTCTCCTTTATAGGTCCTCTTTTCTACTCTTACGGGCAGAAACAGATCTTTTACAAGTATGACCGCCAGAACGTCAACTATGCGCTGGCCAAGGAAAATACGACGTACAACGGTTATGTCCTCGACGAAGGGCTCACCCTCGACAGGCCGGTCGTGAACTCCATGAACAGCAACATCAAAAAAATGCAGGCGGCCGGCAAAGATGAGATGCTGGTTCTGGGAGATAACGGCGGCTATAAGATCGGCAAGATCGGAGAAGCTGTTTATGTCCTCTCTGCAGGCAAAGCGGAACAGGTATGTTCCACCGGCGAAGGTACTGTCAAAGTGGGTTCTTACAGCGGTGTGAGCAAGAAGATCACCTATGCCGGTGAAACTGTGGAAGGCCTTGAAGAGGCGGCAGCTGCGAACCTGAAGGGAAAAGAAGGCACGTTTGATTTTAACGGCACGACTTATTCCTATACCAGAGGAGCTGCAAAGAGCTACGATATTTTTGCGGAACTCAGCGGTATCAGCTACACTGGCAGAACAATGGATGCCGGATTTGAATCTGCACTCGCAGAGGCTGTGGCAGCGGGAACGGATTTCTCCTATAACGGTGAGAGCTATCTCATCAATAAAGAGGGTTCTCTCTATAATGTTTACTCTGTCAGCGATCTGAAAGACGCCCGTGTCTTCACAAACTATACATTGGATACGATGGAAGTTTCCGGCAGGGTCTCCGATGAATTCAAGGCGGCGGCACTGATGGCTGCTTATGGAGACGGCGAATTTACGGTTGACGGACAGACCTACACGGTCGTTCCCTCGGAAGGCGCTCTTGATATCTATGATGCCGCCGGCGAGAGCTACGCGGAGTTTAATCCGTTCTCTGTCCGCCGTTACTCCGGCGAGGATACGATGGAGTACGCGCTCAAGAATGCCGTCGCTGCCAAGATCGAAGAGATGAAGCTCTCCGGTGTCAAGAGCGGCACGATGGTCTATGATCTTCCCCAGCAGAACGAGGATGGTTCCTACAGCCGCGACGAAGAAGGAAATCTCATCTACAACGAGACAGAGATGAAGATCACGCAGAGAGATACCGGCGAGTATGTCATCAACTGCGATCAGATCAATTATGTCATCGATATGTATGCGGCGCCCTCCGCAAAACACATCCTTGGAACGGACGGCGACGGATTTGACGTTATGGCCCGTATCATGTACGGCGGCCGCGTCTCCCTGATGGTAGGCTTTGTTGTCGTCTTCATCGAGATCCTGCTGGGCGTCATCATGGGCGGTATTGCCGGCTACTACGGCGGCTGGGTAGACAACCTGATCATGAGAATGGTCGACGTGTTCTACTGCCTGCCTTCCATGCCGATCATGATCATCCTCGGTGCCATGATGGATGCTCTGCGCATGGACACCTATATCCGCCTGATGATCATGATGGCGGCACTTGGTATCATGGGCTGGGCCGGCGTCGCAAGACTGGTCCGCGGCCAGATCCTCTCCCTCCGTGAGCAGGAGTTCATGGTGGCGACAGAGGCGACCGGCATCAAGGTCGGCGCGAGGATCTTCCGTCACCTTGTCCCGAACGTTATGCCTCAGCTGATCGTTACAGCTACCATGGGTATCGGCTCCGTTATCCTGACAGAGTCCACACTTTCTTTCCTGGGCCTTGGCGTTAAGCATCCGCTGGCGACATGGGGAACGATCATCAACTCGGTCTCCTCGGCATCGGCTATGGCACACTACGCATTTATCTGGATCCCTGTAGGATTACTCATCTGCGTGACAGTTATCGCGTTCAACTTTGTCGGTGACGGTCTGCGTGACGCCTACGATCCGAAGGCAAAGAGATAAGGAGGAACGGAACAATGGCAGAAAAAGGCAAGAAAAAATCCTCCTATATCTCGGGGAAGGAATCCAGAAAAATATCGAGATTTAACAGGCGCGTGACAAGAAAGCTCGAGCAGCAGCGCGCGGATGCCGGCAAGGATCCGGCACTGTACACGGTCAAGATGGAAGACGAGAACAATGTCGTCGAATTTGACAACGTGTGCACCTATTTCTTTACAGACGTCGGAACCGTGAAAGCGGTCGACGGCGTAAACTTTAACGTGCCGAGGCACTCCACGGTCGGCGTCGTCGGAGAATCCGGCTGCGGAAAGAGCGTGACGAGCCTCTCCCTCATGCAGCTGCTGGCAAGACCGAGCGGCCAGACCGTCGGCGGCCAGATCCGCTTTAACATGGGAGACGGCACGGCAATCAATATCGTCAACACCCCGAACTCCGTCATGGAGAAGATCCGCGGAAACCGCATCTCCATGATCTTCCAGGAGCCCATGACGAGCCTGAACCCGGTCTTCAGGATCGGCGAACAGGTCGATGAGGTGACAAGGCTCCACAACCCGGAGATGAGCGACGAGGATGTCAAGGCGAGAACCCTCGAAATGCTGGAGCTCGTTGGGATCGCGAACAAAGAGGGCGTCTATAACATGTACCCTCATGAGCTCTCCGGCGGTATGCGGCAGCGTATCTGCATCGCGATCGCGCTGGCATGTTCACCGACCCTGATCATTGCAGACGAGCCGACGACGGCACTGGACGTTACGATCCAGGCACAGATCCTCGACCTTCTGCAGAATCTGAAGGACAAGCTGAACTCCTCCATCATGCTGATCACACATGATCTCGGCGTCGTCGCCGGAATGGCGGATTATGTGGTCGTCATGTATGCAGGGCGTGTCGTGGAAAAGGGCACGGCGGATGAGATCTTCCATCACCCGATGCATCCGTATACGATCGGCCTGATGAAGTCCAAGCCGGTCGTCGGCAAGAAGGTCGACAAGCTGTATAACATTCCCGGCAGTGTTCCCAACCCGGTCGAAATGCCGGATTACTGCTATTTCCGTGATCGCTGCGAGATGCGCTGCGAGGAGTGCAGCGGGCAGTATCCGCCGGAGATCAAAGTGAGCGATACACATGTTGTATCCTGCTACAGATACATGAAGGAGGGCGAGGTGATCAAGTACCCTCAGTCCGTGAACGTGGAGGAGCTTTGAGATGGCAGAGAACTTAAATATCACGGCTCCGGCCGCAGAAAACGATAATATTCTGGAGGTCAGGAATCTGGTGAAATGGTTCCCGATCAAATCCAGCTTTTTCAAGAGGACGATCGGCAACGTCAAGGCTGTGGACGGCGTCAGCTTCAATATTAAGCGCCGCCAGACCATGGGCCTTGTCGGGGAGTCCGGCTGCGGGAAATCCACCTGCGGCAGAACGATCCTGCGCCTGCAGGACAAAACAGCCGGCGACGTCATTTTCGACGGACAGGATGTGTTCGCCTTAAGCCGCGAAGAATTAAGAAAGCTTCGCCCGAGAATGCAGCTGGTCTTCCAGGATCCCTATTCCTCCCTCTCTCCCAGGCTTCCCGTCGGGGAGATCATCGGCGAGGCTGTCAGGGAGCACGGCATTGTAGAGCCTTCCGAATATGACGAGTATATCACCCGCGTCATGGACGTGTGCGGGCTGCCGAGCTACTACAAAGAGAGATATCCGCATGAGTTTTCCGGCGGACAGCGTCAGCGTATCTGCATAGCCAGATCCCTTGCACTTGCGCCTGATTTTATTGTTTGCGATGAGCCGGTCTCCGCGCTGGACGTTTCCATCCAGGCACAGATCATAAATCTGCTCAAAGAGCTGCAGGATGACTTCGGGCTGACCTATCTGTTTATTTCTCATGACCTCTCTGTCGTTGAGCATATTTCGGATACTGTCGGCGTCATGTACCTCGGCAGTATGGTCGAGTACGCAGAGACGGAAAAGATCTTCAGCAATCCGCTGAATCCTTATACAAAGGCTCTGTTCTCCGCGATTCCGATTCCGGACCCGGACGTCAAGCTCAACCGTATTATCCTGAAGGGCTCCATCCCGAGTCCCGCAAACCCGCCGGCAGGCTGCAAGTTCCACACGCGCTGCGAGCAGTGCATGGAAGTCTGCAAATATGCAGTCCCGTCCTGGAAAGAGGTCGAACCCGGACACTTCTGCGCATGCCACCTCTACAACGATGCAGAGGATACGGCCAGGGCAGAGGAGGCCGTAAAAGAAGCCAAGAAGAGCGGACAGATCACAGTGGACAAGGAAGTTTTATAAGGCACATTTATGAGCGGCCGGACCGCAAATCGGTGCATTCAAATGAGTCAGAGAAGCTTTTTGCTCTCTGGCTCATTTCATAATCGAATGGAAAATTTCATAATCGAATGGAAAATATCTCTAACGCTGCTGCATGGGGAAAAGTGTGAAAAATATGCGAGAATCAAAAGATCAGATCGACGAGATCCTCGAAGAAGAGGATGACGGCAGAACGATCGCCGATATGAATGTGGACGGGATGCCCTGGTATCACCGCTCCGCCAGGCAGGACGTACCTGTTATTCCGGGACCGGGAGGTTACCAGCAGCAGATGACGGACGAAGAGGTGCGTATGTACAGATGGGCGGCTGTCAGGGCAGGGCTCATCCTGGCGTTGGTCTTCGGCGGTATCTTTGCACTGTTCATCGCATTCTGTGATTTCATATGGTTTAAATAGGGACGCTCCGGACGCTCTGTAACGATTCAGGCATACTGAGCACAGTATTACTTTTTTTACACTTTCAGTCCTGTATCGTTTATACTGAAAATATGAATAATACGGATCGCCCTCTGGGCGGAAAAACTGAATATCGGGGAAAAGCGGAAGCCCGCAGGGAGAGGATCCGCAGCTGGAATAATTTGAGAGACCGGCTCTACCGGATGGTGAGCGTCGGCGTTGTGGACGTACCGGTCAATCAGGCGTATGACATCCTGAGCATCACGATGCTGATCGCGAATCTGACGGTTGCCTTCATGTCGACGTTTGAGCAGCTGGATCTTAAGTTCGGGGCTGTTTTTGATGCCGTCGAGGCAGTTACGGTCCTGTTTTTTGCCGTGGATTATGCTCTTCGCGTGCTGACGGCCAGAAGCGCTTACCCGAACAGCACGGTGATGCAGGCGGTGGGCAAATACATGACGTCCTTTGCGGGCATCGTGGACCTGCTCTCTTTCCTGCCTTACTATCTGCCGATCGTATTTCCGGCGGGAGCCGTCGCTTTCCGGATGATCCGCGTCGCCAGGATCATGAGACTGTTCAGGATCAACGCCAATGTGGATTCCATGAATGTCATCACGGAGGTGCTCAAGGCAAAACGGCAGCAGCTGCAGTCCTCGGTCTTTATCATTGTCGTGATGATGATGGCTTCCAGCCTGTGTATGTATTCCGTTGAACACGAGGCGCAGCCGGATGTTTTTAAGAATGCTTTTTCAGGGATCTGGTGGTCTGTATCGACGCTGCTGACCGTGGGCTATGGGGATATTTATCCGATCACGTTTCTGGGCAAACTCCTGGGAACCTTCATAGCGTTCATGGGCGTCGGCCTTGTGGCGATCCCTACCGGTATCATTTCTGCCGGATTTGTGGAGCAGTACGCAAATTATACGAAGATCTCCGATCAGGGGACGGAAAAGGACCTGCAGTTCATCCGGGTCAGGCTGACGGCGGGAGACCCCTGGAGCGGTAAATCCATCAGGGAGATCGGGCTTCCAAAAGGCAGCATAATGGCGGCAGTGCAGCGGGGGAACGACACGCTGGTTCCAAGAGGGGACGTGGTCCTCAAAAAAGGCGATTTGCTGATCATCGGCGCGGAATCGACGGGAGATAGTCAGCCGGTAAGACTCAGGGAAGTTACCCTGGAAAATGGCAACAAGTGGACAGGCGAGGCGATCCGGGACCTGGATATTTCCAGGCAGACCTACATCGTGATGGTACGCCGTAACGGGCGCACGATCGTGCCAAGCGGCGGCCTGAGGCTTTCCGCAGGTGATACTGTATATATGTATTCAAAGGAGAAAAAAAGAACATGAAGGTCAAACACGCCAATTTCTATTTTCTGCTTGTACTGGCTGTCTTTCTGGTGGAAAGTTTTCTGTTTTATTTCTTCCAGGATATCCCGATCTGGCTGGAAGAGGGGGCAAGAGATCTGCTCCTTATTCTGATAGCATTTCTCTATCTGAAGGCAGATAAGGTATCTGTAAGGGATGGCATTGGCTTCCGCAGGATCAGATGGTCCACGCTCGGCTGGGTGGCGCTGATCACATTCATGGTACAGCCGCTGTCCTCAACTTTTTATGAGCTCTCGACCAGGTTTTCGCCGGACTTTCTCGCGGATGCAGAGGACATGCTTTTTACGGACAATTTCTTTATTGATGCGTTCACAGTCGCGGCTCTGCCGGGCTTTTTTGAAGAATTTGTCTTTCGGGGCGTGCTGCATCACTCCTATCTGCGCTCAGGAAGAAAGCTTGTTCCGGTCATCGTGCTGACGGCCCTGGAATTCGGCTTGTTCCACATGAACTTCACGCAGTTTTCCTATGCCTTTATACTGGGTATAATTTTGAGCTTTGTCATGGAGTCCGCAGGGAGCATCTGGGCATCCATGTTCATGCACTTCCTGAATAATTTCTTCTCAGTTTTCGAGAACATGGTTTTTGAGTGGAACTCCGATGTCGCCCAGTTCCTGCCGCTGCAGTATCTTAATTATGACACCAAAGAAGCCGGGATACTTACCTTTGCTCTTACACTGATCTGTACGCCGCTGGTGTTCGTGGTTTGCAGGAAAATATCCGCAAACGAGTACCGGACGATCGATTACAGAAGACAGGTGCGCGGAGAGATCCTTGTCAGGGAAGAAGACCTGGTCCTTGAGAAAAACGGGAAAAAGCAGAGAATCTTTACTTTTTCCCTGATCCTTGCCCTGGTGATCTGCCTTGGCATGTGCGTCTTTATGCATTTTGCGTTGTCCATGACGGGGACGCCCGCGCCGGCAGAGGAAGTGCCTGCGGCACTTCCTGGCTTTGTCAAGTGGTTATAACTTCCTAAGGTCAAAAGGCCAAAGGATGCTTTTCTGCCTTTTGACCTTTGTATCATTGTATTTAATAGAAAGATAGAATAATTCTCATATATGGCTAAAAAAAGAACAGGTAGAAAAAAACGCGCAGCCGGGGAGAATACCGGAGGAGCATTCTCATCGGGGAAAAAACAGGGCGTTAAGGCGGCGGATCTGGCAGCAATGCTGCAGGATCCGCTGTTTTCGCGGTTTGTGGAAGACACGAAGACGGACATGATCGAGCAGGCGTCCAGGAACGCACAGAAGGACGTCCTGAACCGGTATTATAAAGGGATCCTGCCCAAAAGAGCAGATCAGGAAGCCTTCCTGGAATCGGAGCAGGGCAAAGAAATGATCCGCGCAGCGCTGGATGAACTGGGGATGGATGAGGCGGCTCTGGCAGAGGGACTGATCTCGCCGTTCCTGACCTACCGTCCGACACTGGAGGCGATGCATGAGGAGGGGATGAACCTGACTCTCAAAGGGGTGCAGGACGAATATGTCTTCCGCTTTTATGATGAGATCCGCGCAGCGCTGGAGGGAACAGATCCGGCGGCGCTTTGCCGTTCCATCGAGGAGAGTCTTCGCAAGATCCTGCAGAAAAAGATCGCGGATTATCTGAAAAAAGAGCAGATCGATCCCGGCGTTCTGATGGAGTTCAGAAGGCGGCATACCGTCACGGAAAATACGGAATTGTCACGGGATACGATCGGGTCTCTGGCGGATGCCCTGGAATACCCCGATGAGGAGGCTGTCTGTGCCTTCCTCGGGAGAAAACACGAGCTGCTCTACTACGCGCAGGAAGAGCTCCTGCATCGCCTGCCGCAGCTGCACAGATTCTACAGGAAAGAATACGGCCTGACCAGACGGTTCATGGAGGAAGAACTGCTCAGTTATTTTAACGAGGACAGGATCCTGAGCGCGCTGGGAAGGCATTTTAAGGAGAAGGAGATCCTGCGGCTGCTCCAGATGAATCCCCGCTATGAGGGGATCGCGGAGGAGTACATCCGGGATGAATACAACCGGCGGTTCATGCCGCAGAATATCGTCAGTGCGATGCCGGAACACTATCCGGATCTGTATCCTGCCACCAGAGCGCTGGAGCGCCATTTTATCCTGCATATCGGACCCACCAATTCAGGTAAGACGCACGACGCCATGTACGCGATGATGATGGCGGAGACGGGCGTCTATTACGGACCGCTCAGGCTCATGGCTTATGAGCAGTATGAAAGACTGGCAGGGGCAGGCCTGGATGCCTATCTGCTGACCGGGGAAGAGGCCGCGGGGAGCCCGCTCTCGCACTACCAGTCCTCGACGATCGAAATGATGAATCCGGAGATCGACTATGAGGTCGCCGTGATCGATGAGGCGCAGATGATCGCGGATCCCGAGAGAGGCGGCGGATGGTCCGCTGCGATCATGGGCGTCCAGGCCAGGACAGTACATGTCTGTATGGCACCGGAGGCAAAGGAGATCGTGATCCGCATCATCGAATCCTGCGGTGATACCTATGAGGTCGTGGAGCATCAGCGCATGACGTCGCTGGAGATGGACAGCAGCAGGTTTACCTTCCCGAACAGTGTGGAGGATGGAGATGCGCTGATCGTATTTTCCCGGGCAAATGTACACGCGGTTGCGGCGGAACTCCAGAAAACAAGGGATATCCGGTGCAGCATTATTTACGGCGCCCTTCCATATGACGTCCGTCATGAGGAGGCAAGAAAATTCAGGGAAGGCGAGACGAAGATCCTGGTCACGACCGACGCTGTCGGAATGGGCCTGAATCTGCCGATCCGCCGCGTCGTATTCCTTGAGACGACCAAGTTTGACGGCAGACAGGAGAGACCTCTTCAGCCGCAGGAGGTAAAACAGATCGGAGGAAGAGCCGGGAGATTCGGAATATTTGACAACGGCTATGTCAACGCCGACCAGGATAAGCGCATGGTCCGCCATCATCTTGCGGCACAGCTGCCCCCGATCCTCGATGCTGTTATCGGGTTTCCGGAACCGCTTCTTGGAATTCCCGGCCGCATTTCGGATATCATGCGGCAGTGGAACAGCATGGAGCCGGAGGAGGGATTTGTCAAGGCGGATATGCACGAGTGCATACGCCTGTGTATAGAGGCGGAGAAGGTCACGGAGGACCGGGACCTGATCTACAATATGGCGATGATCCCGTTTGATATCGAAAAAGCAGAACTCATGCGCATCTGGCGGGATATGGTGGATGAGGAGACGCTCGGCCGCGCCTACAAACTTGAGCAGGCGCACGTCTGCCTCCCCGACGATCTCGACGGGCTGGAAGCGGAGTACCGCAAATGTGACCTGCTGTACTCTTACATGCGCAGAATGCATCACCCCGAGGAGATGGCGGAAGTCATGGAATTCAAAAAGGAACTGGCAGGAAAGATGATCTCGATCCTCAGCCAGAAGCGCCTCGCCGGCAAGATCTGCCGCAACTGCGGAAAGCCGTTGGCGTGGAACTTCCCCTTCGGGATCTGTGATTCCTGCCGCAGCAAGATGAGAAGACGGAGAAGATAAGAAATAAAAAGCGTTGACTTCCTAAGAAATCAACGCTTTTATAATAAAGCTGGCAACGGGAATCGGACCCGTGACCTCCGCACTACCAATGCGACGCTCTACCGACTGAGCCATGCCAGCAGCGTGAATGAAGGCGTCTGCCCCCAAACGACATGTCGTATTGTACCATAGGGGATGCCTGTTTGCAAGTGCGGATTTGCATTTCAAAGTGAGCAGCGCGTATAATAAATATGTTTGCGGGATAGTGATAAATCTTGTTTGACGGTAAGAATGACGCCTGATTCTGTATGATCTGATTAAAGAGTTTTATAGTATTCATTTCAGCAGAAGAGGTAAATATGAATAAAATAGAGAATGACAGAAAAAAAGGCGGATTGAGCAGTTTCCTGTTCTACCTGTTCCCTTTTCTTTGCCTGGCGGTGCTGGCCGTCTCGCTATGGTTTTTTGTGCCGGAGTATCTGGAATACAAAGCGGCCAAAGAGAGCTATGCCAGGGTACAGGAGCAGGCGATCCATGTAACGGGGCAGGAGACCGTCGCAAAGGCGGAAAAACCAGTGACAGCTGTGCAGGCACCGGCAGCTGTTCAGGAGGAGACACAGGAGCCTGCAGAAGAGACGATCACGTATCCGGGACTGGACATCGGCTTTGACGAACTGGCCGGGATGAACGAAGATTTCATCGGCGTTATCTACATGCCGGTCCTGGAAATGCTCTATCCGGTCGTCCACAGCAAGGATAATGAGGACTATCTGCATACAACGTTCATGGGGGAATACAATTTCTCAGGGTGCATCTTCATGGACTGTCTCGCAAACAGAGATCTGACGGACCGCAACACGCTGATCTTTGGTCACAACATGAAAAACGGGACCATGTTCGGGAGCCTCAAGAAGTTCTCCGCAGACCCGGAACTGTGTCCGAAAGACCCCTATTTTTACATTTATACACCCGGAAAGGTGTACAAATACCGCATTTTTGCCTATAATCAGTTATCAGTCAGGGATTCTATGTATGCGACCGACGCCTTCTATGAGACCGATGAGGAATATGACCGTTTCGTGGAAGAATGCCGGGAGCGTTCACAGTATCATCCGGCAGATCTGGAAGTTGATTTCGGAGAAAGGCCTCCGATCGTAACACTCTCGACCTGCTGGGGAACGGAACATACTTATTATTTTATAGTACAGGGAGCTCTCATTGGAACGGCGGAGCTTTGATCTGCACAGTAAATCCGTCAGGTAACGACTATGGAAGATAACATTCTGCATGTTAATACGTTCGGGGCTTTTTCCATGTCATGGAACGGTGTTCCGGTCGGCGCGAGTACGAAAGGAAAAGACTCCTATTTTACCAAGCTGATGGAAGTGATGCTGCACCAGAGGGAAAAGGGCGTCACGAGATCTCAGCTCGAGGATATGCTCTTCGAGGACAGGGAACTCTCCGATGTACACCATACCATGCGCATCGTCATTTATAATGCCCGGAAACTGTTGAGGAGCGCAGGACTCCCGGATGTGGATTATTTTGAAAACAGAGGCGGCAACTTTTTCTGGACGGACAAGATTCCGGTAGATGAGGACTGTACCAGGTTCACAAAGCTATACGACGAGGCGGAAAATGAGGGAGATCCGGATGTCCGCATGCGCCTGTATCAGGAGGCATGCCAGTGCTACACCGGTGAATTTCTCCCGCAGCAGACCCGAATGATCTGGGTCGCGCAGGAGGATCGCAGATATCGCGAGATTTTCTGCAAATGTGTCAATAATGCTGCCGCCTTGATGCGGATGAATCACGATTATCTGCAGCTAGAGAGCCTGGGCCGCTATGCTATGCGCATCCAGCCGCTCTCCGAGTGGGAGCCGCTGACAATGGAGGCGCTGATCGCTCTGGGACGCCAGTCCGAGGCGAGAAATCTCTATGAAACTACCGTTAATGATTATATGGAGGCCATGGGATTCCGGCCTTCCTTCGCGACGGTCAACCTGCTGGATAAGCTCGGCGGACAGATCACGCACTCCCACGCACTGCTGGATGAGATCCAGGAGAGGCTGACAGGCCTTCATGTCAGACCTGAAGGCGGTTACATGAGCACTTATCCGGTCTTCCAGGGGATCTATCAGTTGATCGAACGGATGACAGAACGAAGCGGTCAGTCCGTTTATCTGATGCTCTGCATGATCGTCAACGCGCGCGGAGAAGTCATGGAAGAGGGTCCTACCCTGGAGAGACTCTCGGCGCGGCTGGGAGATGCGATCCTGCACTCTGTCCGTCACAGCGACTCGATCTGCCGGTACGGTAAGGGGCAGTACCTTGTTCTTCTGATCAATACATCCAGAGAGGACTGTAATATCGTTCAGAAGAGGATCAATTTCCGCTTCCTTGCAGACAGTAAGAGAAGCGGGATCCAGTATTATGTAAACAGCGTCGTGTACACGCAGGACGAGTTTGAACAGAATCAGTAACAGGAGACGGTTCAGAATCTGAAAGATTCTGGACGGAAGTGACCGGCATTCAAGGCCTGCTGAATTTTGGAGCTTTGTGTTATGGAAGGATCCCAGATCTATATCGGTGCGCCTAACGGCATAGTCGTATGCGTGGATTCCATCGCGAACAGATCTATACGCGGTAGGATGTACAGCGCATACCGTTCTGTGGCGGTACCGTTTGAAAATGTAGATACTCTGATCTACAATATGAATGCGCTGTTCGAGTACCTGGATTTTCCCAGAGAGGGAACCAACATCCGGGAATTTACCGAAGAGCAGGAAAAAAAGGAAACGCGGCGCAAGGAAGCCGGTCATGTCATGCATGAAGAGATCCGGATCGTCAGGGAAGAGACCGCGGACGGAGACGCCGGCGGCGGATCCGCGGAGGATGCATCGGAACCGGCAGCAGCGGCTGTGCAGATGAGCACACAGGAGCCGGCATCATTTGTCAGAAAGGACAGGAAAAGAGTTATGTCAGATAAAGATCTGCTGGAACAGCACGGGTATCTTGAGACATTTATTATCCGGGTACAGCATCGCCAGAACAGCACATGGCAGGGCAGGATCACCTGGGCGGATGAGAACAAGACCCTCAATTTCAGGTCGATCTGGGAAATGATCCATTTGATGGAGAGTGCATTGGATAAAAATATGGATCCGGACGAGCTCCTGGAGGAACATGTCTGGGATGAGACGGAGAGTGAGTAGTGTGAAAATATGCTGATGTATATTTTTCATCACTTGATTTGAACCTCAAGCGACTCAAATCGCAATTCAGGAGAAACGCAGTACTTCGTGCAGTCGCGAATTTCTCCTGTGCGATGCGGAATAGGAAAGGAGTAACACGTCATGGCTGGTAGAAGTCAGCAGGGACATACGGATAGAGATCTAAAGCGCCTGACAAGGGCAGAATTGCTGGAGCTCCTGCTCGAGCAGAGCAAGGAGATCGACAGGCTCAGGGATGAGTTGGATGCGGCAAACCGCCAGCTCGATGAGAGGCAGATCGTTATCGATCGCGCCGGGTCAATCGCAGAGGCAGCTCTGCAGCTCTCCGGAATTTTCGAGGCAGCGCAGAAAGCGGCGGATGACTATCTTTATAACATCGGTGCAACTGCGGATTATCGCAGAACGCCTCACTACGAGGCGCCGGCCTATCATGCCCCGTCCTATCAGGAGCCGGCCTATGATGAACCGGCCTATGATCCTTATCCCGCGGACAGCTATGACAGCGGTTATGGATATGAGCCGGCAGAGCCGGTAAAACGTAAGAGCAGCTCTTCCAAAAACAGCACTTCCAGGAGCGGTTCTTCAAAAGGCACGTCTTCCAAGAGCGGACTGGCTGGCGGGCTCATCGGCAAAAAGAGCAGTTCTTCCGGTAAGAGCGCTGCGGCAAAGAGCAGCTCCGCAAGCAGGAACAGCGCATCTGAGCCGGCACCGCGAAAGAAGGCATCCAGACCCTCCGGAATGGCACAGTCTGAGCAGGTCAACAGCGGCAGCCGCAAAAACGCTTATAACAGCATGAACACGGCTGAGATCCCTTCCGGACTCGGACAGCTGAGCACAAACGGAAACGGGACCGGCGCGATCGGCAGCGTTGCGGACTTTACGGATTCCTTTACCTTTGGCGGTGAGCAGTATACGGATTCTTATTCCTATACGAACGGAAGATATAGCAGCGACAACTACGATGCGCAGCAGGATGAGGGCGGAATCGAATTCTTTGATCTCTGATCCTCAGAGTTTTTAGATCCTTAAAATAGAACGAACAGAAAACCCCGGGCATAAGAGAATGCCCGGGATTTTTCTGATTACAGATGTTGATGTATTTTGCCGTTGAAATTAAGTTTATTGTGGAACCTGCCGGTCAGCTGAAGAGCAGCAGGCTTCCGGTTGTTGTCTGATTGACTACATAGTACGCGCGATTTTCTTCAGGCTTGACATACAGATCCAGCTTTTCGATCACGCTGACCAAATGCCCGGTATTCTTCCAGGCTTCCTTTGCTCTTGCTACGAGCAGCTCTTCTGTGATGCCAAGTCCTCCGCTCTGGATCTCCAGGCGGATCTTGGCTTCTCCGTCCTTTTTCTCCATAGGTGACCTCCCTTCAGGCCCTTCTGCCTGTTTCGCTTCGACAAAATGCCCGGGCCCTCCTTACGAGTACGCCGGGTTCAGATGATACAGCCGATTGCGCATCATGCGAAAACACGAAAACATCTATTTCTTTAAATTATACTACTAATTTCAGCGAATTCAAGGGATTTGTCAAAACATATGAATAGAATATGAACGAAACTGTGAACTAAGTGTGAACGAATGGGAAATAAGCATATGAAAACCGGCATTGCAGATCAAAGTGCAATGCCGGCCATAAATGTCAAAAACGTTTACTGGAAGGTAACACAGGGGGTTTCGGATCTTTTCAGAACCGAAGCCCTGACTGCCGTTATAATTTCGTGAAAGGTCAGGCGAGGACAGCCTCTCTCATGATCGTGTTCAGCCTTTCCATCAGAGCAGCCGATTGCGGAGTGTCTCCCATAAACTGAGTCAGGAGGGCTCTCATCGGTGCACCTGCCATGTACAGAGGCAGCTGGCTGATTTGCGGGAATTCCTTCATCAGGGCAGCCATCACTTTCTTGTCGTCCAGAATTTCGCCTACAGGGAAGTCTACCGTATAGATCGTGACAAGCGCATTGTCATCAGCTTCATAGGTGAGTTCATAGGTGCCCGCGGTGAGTTCGACGCACCTCTCGCTCCCGAGTTCCTTTCCGCTCCAGGGAAGGATCGTGTCAGCTTTGGCCTGGGGCAGATACAGGACTGCCGTGCAGTCAAACGGAACAGTGACAGACATATGAACGTGTTTGTAGTCGATCACGTCCCAGCTGGTGGCATAAGTACCTGCCGGAGAAGGATAGTCACAGGATGCACAGCGCAGGTCATAGTTCGGAACAGGGCGGAGAGTCGCCTTCTTGAAGCCAGGACCCTCTTCAGCGGAATTGATGCCGCCGATCGTGCGGAACATCCACTCGCCGACAGAGCCGTAAGCGTAGTGGTTGAAGCTGTTCATGCCAGTCGAGGAGACGCTTCCGTCCGGAGACATACTGTTCCATCTCTCCCAGACAGTGGTAGCACCAAGATTGATCTCGTAGAGCCATCCCGGGAACTCTTCATTGAACAGGATCCTGTAAGCCAGCTTGTCCCTGCCTGCCAGAGAGAGAACCTTCTGGATCAGAGGTGTTCCGACGAAGCCGGTCACGAACTTGTTGCCATGGATCTTAAGCAGCCTTGTAAGGCCGTCAAGCTGCCGCTCCCTGTACGGAGTCAGGGAATAGAACAGGGCCAGAACATAGCCTGTCTGTGTGTCGATGGCAAGACGGCCGTTCGGCGTGAAATACTCGCTCTCGATGTAACTGTAGATCCTGTCTGTCAGCGCCCTGTATTTTTCCTCATCTTCCGCATAACCCAGGATCTTTGCTGCGCGTGAGACAAGATCCGCGCTGTGATAGTAGTAGACGTTGGCAACGAAGGCATCCTCCGTGCCGCCCTTGACCTGGTCGACGCCGCCGGCAGGATTGTCCAGAGCAAGCCAGTCGCCGAAATGGAACCTCTGTCCGTAAGCGTGATTATCGCCGTCTGCTTCCGTGACCCAGTCCACCCAGGCTTTCATACCCTCGATGGAGTCGCGAAGGATATTGACATCGCCGTAGAATTCGTACAGCGTCCAGGGGATGATCGTAGCAGCATCGCCCCATACACTGGAACCGGAGCAGTTGCCGCTGAAGGCAGGAACGACGTCGGGAACCAGACCGCCCTTTTCAGCCTGCTCGGTGTGCATATCAAACAGGTATTTATTATAGAAAGCGTAAGGATCGGAATAGTAGCAGGCTGTCGGGACAAAGACCTGCGTATCCGCTGTCCAGCCCATTCTCTCATCTCTCTGGGGGCAGTCTGTGGGAACATCGATAAAGTTGCTCTTCTGGCCCCAGAAAATATTGGAGATCAGCTTGTTGATCTTCTCAACGCCGGTCGTGAGGGTACCCGCATTCGTGAAATCGGAGTAGCAGGTAACGCCGGTGAAATCATCGGCCTTAAGACCGGAAACGCCTTCCACTTTCGCATAGCGGTATCCGTAGAAGGTGAACATAGGCTCCAGGACATGCTCGTTTCCATCGGAGACATACCAGTACTCGGCAAGAGCGGAGCGAAGGTTGTCGCGGTAGAAATTGCCCTGCTGAAGGACCTCGCCGACCTGGACGTGGATCGTCGTGCCGGCAGGCTCATGGACGCGAAGGCGGAAGGTACCTGCCTGGTTCTGGCCGAGGTCAAAGACCTTCTCGCCGGCAGGCGTGTCGATCAGCGAGGCCGGTGTCAGGAATTCCTTGCGTCTGACAGGAATGGACAGGCGCTCTGTCAGGGGAAGGGAGTCCTTCAGAGCCTCCACGCTGCCAAGGGCAACGGCAGGGACCGGAGCGATAGCGGGGAGAGTATCGTCTCTTTTTTCACCGTCATAGATGTTGGAGAATGTGATGTTGCAGCGGTCCACAGTCCAGGAATCATCCGTTCCGATGACCTGGCAGGTGCCGTCCTCATAGTAAACGCGCAGCTCGGCGATCAGCTTCCAGGAGTCGCCGTAATAGGCGGGACCGCCGGGCTGGGAGTCGAAACCAAAGCGCCCCTTGTACCAACCGTTTCCGAGGGCGACCGTGATCTCATCGTCCGCGGTGCGGATGCCAGCAGCGGCGGCATTTTTGCAGCATTCACCGCCCTTGCCAAGGGCGAGGACCTGCTCAGTCACATCGTAGGTCTGATACTGGATCCATGCGTGATAGTTGTTGCAGTACGGAGCCAGGAACTCATCCCCGACCATTTTTCCCGCGATCCAGGCCCTGTAGAGTCCGAGACCGCTGATATAAAGGCGGGCGCAGCAGACCTTCCTGGAGGGATCGAGATCCACTTTTTTATGGAAGACCGGGTGGCGGGGCTCGCTGTCATCGCAGCCGATCCACTGTGCCTGCCAGGGCTGGTCCATTTTTCCCGTCTCAAAATACTGAAGATCGCTGACGGCCTCCTCGCCCTCGACATCACTCCATACGCGGACGTTCCAGTAATAGCGGGTGCAGGGCTCGAGCTTCAGATCGATATTGTGGGCGAGGGAACTGATCCCTGCGTCTTTACCGGTATCGTAGAGGACTTTCTGCTGCTGCTCGTCCGCATAGATCACGATCTGGGCAGCTGTCTGCTTTTTTCCCTGCGCCTCTTCGACAGCGTAGGAGAAGGTGACATGGGGGAACTGATACCCGACCGGGTTGAGTAAATGGTTTACTCGTGTGTTAACGATTTTCATGATTAGTCATAACCTCCTGTTAAAAATAACGGTTTGTTACTTATAATCATACCAATTCAGAGCAAAAAAACAACGTCGGCTGTTGCAGAGTTTGGTTTCATTTTTGCAGTGATTTTGCAGTCTCATGCAGATCGAAGCGGCGCTGAACAGGAGCGACATTTGCGGATTACATCAGCACGTAATGTCAGCACCATTTACAGATCGCGCAGATCGCATAGATTCTGCGCGCCGGGAAACAGGGACAGTTACAAGACTGCGAAAAGATGGTATCATTAACATATTGTGATGAATATGGGGCAGCTGCTCTTAACGCAGTTTCTTTGTTTTTATTTGATTTATTTGAAAGGAACAGAATCAATGATAGATGATTATTCAAATGCCAGAAGGCAGGGGATGAGAGAGTACAGAAGAGACCTGGCAGCAGGCCGCTCGCCCTATCCCCCTGTGCTGGATGATATTCTGAAAAACGTAGAAGTCCTGGCGGAGGTACCGGTCGGGTTAAAAGAGATCCCGCTGCGCTATGTAATCGGGACAAGGACAGCCGGGCGCACGACAGCGTTTTCCAGCGGCTTTATGCCGATTCTGCAGGAAAAAACGGAGTTTGCCTCCAAGTGGGGCAGCCTTTATGATTCCCAGCTCGAGGAGGGCATCCGCGATCCCATCAAGGCCTACGAGTTTATGAACCGCTTCTTTGTCCTGGAGGGAAATAAGCGCGTTTCCGTCAGCAAATATGTGGGCGTCAGCTCCATTATGGCGGACGTCACCCGCGTCGTCCCGAAGCTTTCCGACGCAAAGCCTGTCAAGGTCTATTACGAGTTTCTTGAATTTTTCAAGGTCGCTCCGATCTATGAATTCTTCTTCTCTGAAGAAGGATATTACGAGAGGTTTGCGGAGGCGCTCGGCCAGAACCTGCAGGATCCCTGGCCGGATGACGTCCTGGAGACCGTAAAGGCAGCTTTTGCCGAGTTTGAAAAGATCTATGAGTCCAAGCACGCGGACAAGTCGGATATGACCTCCGGCGATGCTTTCCTGATCTATCTGACGGTTTATCCTGTCCAGACACTGATGGAGGATTCCTCCTCTGTGATCAGCGCGAGGATCGACCGCCTCTGGAAGGAATTCCGCACGCAGACCAATACCGAGCATATCGCCGTGATCGAGGCGCCGGAGCAGCTCCCGCAGAGCGGCAGCATCCTCGATGCGCTCAAGCTCCTGCCGGCCTACAGCCGCACGCGCCCGCTGCAGGTGGCCTTCCTCTATGATAAGAACCCGGAGGTCTCCCGTTGGATCTACGGCCATGAGCTTGGCAGAAATGCCCTGGAAGAAAAATTTGAGGGGATCGTTAAAACGGAGCGCTTTGATGACTGCCAGTCTTCCGAAGCCATTATGGAAACGATCGATAAGGCAGTGGCAGGAGGGGATGACGTGATCATCACGACATCGCCCACCATGATGAGCGATACGCTGCGCGCCGCGATCCACTATCCGCAGATCAAGTTCCTGAACTGCTCGATCGATCTGGCGGCTAATGCCGTGCGCACCTATTACGGCAGGATGCATGAGGCCAAATTCATTATGGGCGCTGTCGCGGCACAGGCGGCACATGACCACAAGGTCGGATATCTTGCTGACTATCCGATCAAGGGCGTGATCGCGAACATAAATGCTTTTGCGATCGGCGCCGGAATGGTCGACCCGCAGGTCAAGGTCTATCTGCAGTGGTCCTCACAGAAGGATGTGGACTGGAAGGCCGCTTTCCTTAAAGAGGGGATCCGCGTCATTTCGGGCCCGGATCTGATCATGCCAGCCATTGCATCCAGAGAATACGGTATTTTTGAACTGGAAGAGGACGGATCGGTCAGAAGCCTTGCAGCTCCTGTCTGGGACTGGGGAAAATACTATGAACTGATCATCCGCAGCATTCTCAACGATTCCTGGGAGGCGAAGGACATCGAAAAGGAGAGCCGGGCGCTCAACTACTGGTACGGAATGTCCTCGGGAGTGATCGATGTGATCGTCTCGGAGCACCTCCCTTACCATACGAGAAATCTTGTGGCTGCCGTTAAACACGGTATAGCCAGCGGGTCCTTCAACCCGTTTGACGGGGAGATGCACTCGCAGGAAGGGATCGTGCGGGAGGCGGGATCTCCGAGACCCACGAGCGAAGAGATCATCAACATGAAGTGGCTCAACGAGAACGTTGTCGGCCGGATCCCGAAAGGGGACGAACTCAGCGATTCCGGCAAGAGCGCCGCGAAGGTCAGCGGAGTCTGTCAGTAGGAGGATACAGGGGTCGGTTCTCTGTCTCCTTCCTCCCGTAAACCATATTAGCGATACAAATGTGCAGAAGGAGACAGAGAACCGTCCCCTGTCTCCTTCCGGCGGGATTGATTAACGGATGAAAATATTGGTGATAGCAGATGAGGAGAACAAGGCGCTGTGGGACTTTTTTGACCCCGAGCGGGTAAAAGGGGTGGACCTGATCATATCCTGCGGCGACCTTCATCCCGACTATCTGCAGTTTCTTGTGACAATGGCGGCCGTGCCGCTCCTGTACGTGCGCGGCAACCACGACAGAAAATACGACAAAAATCCGCCTCTTGGATGCGACTGCATTGAAGATAAGGTCTTCGATTTTCACGGTCTCAGGATCCTGGGCCTCGGGGGCTCCATGCGCTACAAGCCGGGCTCTGATATGTATACGGAGCAGGAGATGAGCGCGAGAGTGCGAAAGGTATCCCGGCAGATCACTCTGATGAACGGCTTTGATATTCTGGTAACGCATGCCCCGGCCAAGGGACAGGGGGATATGGACGACCTGCCTCATCAGGGGTTTGAATGCTTCAATGACCTCATGATGAAGTGGAAGCCGGCCTATATGTTTCACGGGCACGTCCACCAGAACTACTCCCGCGATTTCCAGAGGGTCAGGGTGCATCCGGGCGGAACAAAGATCATCAACGCATACGAAAACTACATTCTCGAGATCGGGGAGGATGAATATCCCAGGCATGGCAGGACCGGATCGATCCTGTATGATCTGTATATTGCGCTGAAGGAGAGAAGAAGGTAACGCATCTGTGTTTTGCTCATGGGGTGGAGGTCCCTGCTTCACAGGTTGCAACAGAACAGCCAGTACGTCTCTTACGTGCATGCACGGCGTTCCGTACTGTCTGTTCTGTTGAACCGTGAATAGTAACGTTTTTGGCAAAATGTGTATTACAAACGCAATTAATGATGCTGAAAAATATCGGAGGGAATGGTATATTTATTAGTGTGCGGTAGTGGCGGATTCTCGTGAAAAGGGATCGGCTGCGCCTTAAAACAGCGAAAAATGCAGGAGGGTTATTAAAATGCTTTACGTAGGTATTGACCTTGGTACGTCAGCTGTCAAGCTTCTTCTCATGGATGAGAAGGGAAAGATCCACAATATCGTCTCGAAGGAATATCCTTTGTATTTCCCCCATCCGGGCTGGTCGGAGCAGGAACCGAAAGACTGGTACGAGAAATCCATGGAAGGCCTGAAAGAGCTGATCAGCGGCGCTGACAAGTCCCAGATCGCAGGCATCAGCTTCGGCGGCCAGATGCATGGCCTTGTTATTCTCGATGAGAACGATGAAGTGATCCGTCCCGCTATTTTATGGAACGACGGCCGTACGACAAAAGAGGTGGAGTACCTGAACGGTACGATCGGCAAGGAGCGCCTCTCCGAATATACGGCGAACATCGCCTTTGCCGGATTTACAGCTCCGAAGATCCTCTGGGTCAGGGAGAACGAGCCTGAGAACTTCAAGAGGATCTGCAAGATCATGCTGCCTAAGGATTATCTTGCTTACCGCCTCAGCGGAACATTCTGCACGGATCTCTCCGATGCGTCCGGAATGCTCCTTCTTGATGTCAAGAACAGAAAGTGGTCCCAGGAGATGTGCGAGATCTGCGGCATCACGACGGATCAGCTGCCGGCTCTTTATGAGAGCTATGAAAAGGTGGGAACGCTTCGTCCGGAACTCGCGGCAGAGCTTGGCCTTGGTGAAAATGTCGTTATTGCAGCCGGCGCCGGCGATAATGCTGCAGCCGCTGTAGGAACCGGCACCGTCGGAGACGGCAAGTGCAATATCTCCCTCGGAACCAGCGGCACGATCTTTATTTCCTCCAGGACCTTCGGCGTAGACAGAAACAACGCGCTGCACTCCTTCGATCATGCGGATGGCAGCTATCACCTGATGGGGTGCATGCTCAGCGCAGCCAGCTGCAACAGGTGGTGGATGGAAGAGATCGTCGGTACCGGCGACTATTCCGCAGAGCAGAAGAAGATCGATGTCAGCAAGCTCGGCAGCAACCACGTCTTTTTCCTGCCTTATCTGATGGGCGAGAGATCACCGTGGAATGACCCCGATGCGAGAGCCACCTTTACCGGCATCACAATGGATACGACCAGGGAGGATATGACCCAGGCAGTTCTTGAGGGCGTAGCCTTTGCTACCAGAGATATGTATGAAGTGGCAAAATCCATCGGCATCCATCTCGATCGCACGATGATCTGCGGCGGCGGCGTAAAGAGCCCGCTGTGGAGGAAGATGATCGCGAATATCCTGAACATCAAGGTGGATGTACCGGAATGCGAGCAGGGCCCCGGCATGGGCGGCGCAATGCTGGCTATGGTGGCAGCAGGCGAGTATGAGAACGTTGAGGCAGCTGCTGCTGCGATCGTCTCCGTTCGCGAGACAGAAGAGCCGGATCCTGCCCTTGTGGAAAAATATGAAGCGCGCTATCAGCAGTTCAAGACACTGTATCCCGCTCTTAAGGATGCCTTTGCGGTGATCAGTAAGTAAAATAAATGTCAATTTAGGAGGAAAAAGCAATGCAGGTATTCAGTGTTTATGATCCTGAGTTCAAACAGTACGGACGTGTGATCAAAGGCTACGATCTGACAGAACTCCTGGACGCAATGGCAAAAACGGATTGCCCTGAGGACGGGACGATTTATGTCGCGTCTGATCCGGTCATGGAAGCGATCCCGGTCTCCAAGCAGATCGGCGAGGGTCTCTGGGGATATCTTCCGGTCGAGATCGGCTACTGCAACGGTCACAATACCAGGCTGAACGCCCTGGAATATCACAGAAATTCCGAGATCAACATCGCTGTCGGAGAGGATCTGGTCCTGCTCCTGGCAAGACAGCAGGACATCGATGAGAACTTCCATCTGGATACGGCAACGGTAAAGGCATTCTGCGTTCCGGCCGGCACGATGGTCGAGGTCTATGCGACCTCCCTTCACTATGCTCCCTGCCAGACATCCGATAAGGGATTCCGCTGTGTAGTTGTCCTGCCTAAGGGCACCAACTATGACCTTGAGGAAAAACCCGTCGTCGCTGACGGCGAGGAAAAGCTCCTGGCTGCTAAAAACAAGTGGCTGATCGCTCATCCGGACGGCGGATGCGCAGAGGGTACGTTCATCGGGCTCGACGGCGTCAATATCGATCTTGCCGAGTAAAGAACATCCATAAATACAGCCTTGAGTTTTACTTATGGAGCACGCTTTCATAAAGAAAGCAGAGATATTTCGTGACTTGCAGTAGAAATATAAGTATACTGTTAAGAAGTAACTAAATTATTTTACAGGAGGATTAAGTTATGAATAACGTACCTGTCATCAAAGTAGGTATCGTCGGCGTCTCCAGAGACTGCTTCCCGGCTTCCCTGACTGAGAACAGAAGAAAAGCTCTCGTCGAAGCTTACACAGCTAAATACGGCGCAGCAGATATCTATGAATGTCCCATTACGATCATCGAGAGCGAGATCGATATGGTCAACGCACTTGCTGACATCAAGGCAGCAGGCTGCAACGCACTTTGCGTTTACCTCGGAAACTTCGGCCCTGAGATCTCCGAGACTCTGCTGGCTAAGCACTTCGACGGCCCCAGAATGTTCTGCGCTGCTGCAGAAGAGAGCCAGAACGACCTGCTCGATGGCCGCGGCGACGCTTACTGCGGAATGCTGAACGCAAGCTACAACCTTGCACTTCGCAACACAAAGGCTTATATCCCTTCCTACCCTGTCGGAAATGCAGAAGAGTGCGCTGATATGATCCATGAGTTCCTTCCGATCGCAAGAGTTGCGGAAGGTCTTGCAAACCTCAAGATCATTTCCTTCGGTCCTCGTCCGCAGAACTTCCTGGCATGCAATGCACCGATCAAGCAGCTCTACAACCTGGGCGTTGAGATCGAGGAAGAATCCGAGCTGGATCTGTTCGAAGCTTATCAGAAGCATGAAGGCGATTCCAGAATCGCTGATGTTGCTGCAGATATGGCTGCAGAGATGGGCTATGAGAAGGGCAAAGAGCCCGCAATGCTCACCAAGCTCGCTCAGTATGAGCTGACCCTTCTTGACTGGGTCGAGGAGCACAAGGGCTACAGAAAGTATGTCGCTCTGACCACAAAGTGCTGGCCTGCATTCCAGGATATGTTCAAATTCGTTCCCTGCTATGTCAACAGCCGCCTGATGAGACAGGGCATCCCGGTCTCCTGCGAAGTTGATATTTACGGAACACTTTCCGAGTACATCGGTATCTGCATCAGCGGCCAGGAAGTTACTCTTCTTGATATCAACAACTCTGTCCCTCACGATATGTACAAAGAGTCCATCGAGGGCAAGTTCGATTACAAGTTCACGGATACATTCATGGGCTTCCACTGCGGCAATACCTGCTCCACAAGAGTCAACAACCCTCATCTGTCCTATCAGAGAATCATGGCCCGCACTCACCCGCAGGATTGGTGCGACGGAACCATCGAGGGCGATATCCAGGCAGGCAACATCACCTTCTACAGACTGCAGTCCACAGCGGACAACAAGCTTCGCGCATATGCAGCACAGGGCGAGGTCCTTCCTGTTGCTACCAGAAGCTTCGGCGGTATCGGCGTTTTCGCTATCAAGGAGATGGGCAGATTCTATCGCTATTGGCTGATCGGCAAGAACTTCCCTCACCACGGTGCGGTCATGTTCGGCCACTATGGCAAGACTCTGTACGATGCGCTTAAGTACATCGGTGTTGAAGCGGAAGAGATCGGCTACAACCAGCCTGCAGGCGTCAGATATGCTGACGAGAATCCCTGGGATTGAAACTGATCAGTTAAGCCATTATTAATAATAAGCATAAAAAGCAGCCCCGCGGTGTTCCGGTGCGATAAAGATCGCCGGAAGCCGCGGGGCTTTTTGCATCAAGACTTTTATATCAAGACTTTTGTATCAAGGCTTTTGCATTAAGACTTTTGTATTAAGGCTTTTGCATCAAAGCTATTGCATCATATCTATCAAATCTGTCAGATCTATGTGTCAGAGCTAATTCCTTCTTTTGCGCGATACTCCTTGGGACTCATGTCATAAGTGCGCCGGAACAGGCGGTGGAAAAAGCTTGTATTATCATAGCCGACAGCGATGGCGATATCCGCCACGGACAGATCTGTGTTGGTGAGCAGGAAACAGGACTGGTTCAGGCGCTTTTCCTGCAGGAGTTCCTTAAAGGTCGATCCGGTATTTTTCTTGATCATGCGGCTGAGCGTGTAATCGTCTATGCTGTTCTGCTGTGCAAAAACAGACAGGGAGGCGTTCTTGTAATTATTTTCCACATAGCTCAGCAGATGGATGATCATATTCTGCTCGTAGGAGCTGCCGGAGACGGAGATCTTGTCGGCGTAATTGGTGAGCAGCAAAAAGAGCAGTCCCATCGTGTGCTGGGAGAGGGAGCGGCGGTTCGGGAGATCGCTTTTCATGATCCAGATCAGGTTCTCCATCAGGTTCTGGATCGGCAGCACGTCGGCTACCTGGAAATAGAGGTAATTGCCTCCACGGTTCTGCTCTGTCAGACAGCTGATGATGAAGGTGCGCAGCGCATTATCCTCGTTCCCCATCATGCGGAATGCGGTATCAAAAAACTCGGGCAGGATCATAAAGTTGACGGCGATGTCGTTTTCCCCGGCGGGCAGGATCTCCTGTGCGGCATGCTGGTTCAGAAAGAGCAGATCCCCTTCCCTTAAGACGATCGTCTGGCCGTCGATGATATGCGTCGTGCTTCCCTGGCACATATAGATGAACTCGACAAAATTGTGCGTGTGCCGGGGAAAATGAATGAAGCGCACATGAGGACGCAGATCGATGAGCTTGCCGTTGGTCAGAACACGGGCGTAGTCGATCTCATTGGAAGCGCCGCGGGATTTTTCGGAGTCATAATACAAAGCCCGGTTGACTTCTTTGCTGCCGGAGAGGATCGACCGCTCTTCTTCGGTGATAACACTGAGCTGTCGTAATAATTCCTGATTCATCTGATCACCTTTTCCTGCAAATATTACTGAGAGTAATTCGATTGTACGGGATGAGGGAAGAAAATGCAAGAAAGGACGCTTTTTATTCTTGCCGCGGACCTTTCATACAGCAGGGAAATGGCTTATATTATTCATATCGGAGCACTTATGATCTGACCAAGATTTACAGTAAAGGGGACATTATGAACGGAACTAAATACTATTTAGCTGTTGATATCGGAGCCTCCTCCGGACGCCATATCCTCGCACACATGGAAGATGGAAAGCTTGTCCTGGAAGAAATGTATCGCTTCTGGAACGGAAACGACATCGTAGAGGTGAATGGCGCGGAGCACCGCATCTGGGATACGGAGAGACTCTTCAAGGAAGTCGTCACCGGCATGCGCAAATGCCATGAGGCGGGCAAAGATCCGATTTCAATGGGTATCGACACCTGGGGCGTTGATTATGTGCTGCTGGATGAGAAGGATGAGCAGATCGGCGTATGCTATGCATACCGCGACGGCCGCACGACAGGAGTGGATGAAGAGCTCTACAAGATCATCCCGGAAAAAGACCTGTACGCCAGGACCGGTATTCAGAAAGCTATTTTCAACACCATTTATCAGCTGATGGCGGCAAAGCTCCAGGAGCCTGAGACGCTGGAGAAGGCGCAGGCACTTCTGATGATGCCGGATTACCTCCATTTCCGCCTGACAGGTGTCAAGAAACAGGAATATACCAACGCAACGACAGGACAGCTCGTTGATCCCGTCAAGAAGACCTGGGATTATGAACTGATCGAAAAACTGGGGATCCCGACAAGACTGTTTGGTGAGATCTCCATGCCGGGCACTGTCGTCGGCGATCTTTCGGAGGCGATCAGGAATGAGGTCGGCTTCAACTGTACCGTGATCCTGCCCGCAACGCACGATACAGGCGCGGCTGTCATGAGCGTCCCGTCTACATCTGACGATACGCTCTACATTTCCTCCGGAACCTGGTCACTCTTCGGGTGCGAGCTCAAAGAAGCGGACTGCTCCGAGAAGGCAATGAAAGCCAACTTCACCAATGAAGGCGGGTACAACTACCGCTTCCGGTTCCTCAAAAACATCATGGGCCTGTGGATGATCCAGTCTGTCAAGAAAGAGTTGGAAGAGGGCTACGCCTATGAGGGCAGAAAAGAGAATGAGGATTACTCCTTCGGCAACCTCTGCGATATGGCTTCCAAAGAGACGATCAGCTCTGTAGTGCCGGCAAACGACGGAAGATTCCTTGCCCCCGCTTCCATGATCGCCGAGGTCCAGGCGGCCTGCCGCGAGAGCGGGCAGCAGGTGCCCGAAACTCCCTGGGAGATCGCCCGCGTTATTTATCGCAGCCTTGCCGTCTGCTACAAACAGGCAGCGGAAGAGATCGAGGAGATCACGGGCAAGCATTTTGACGCGATCAATATCGTCGGCGGCGGCTCCAATGCAGTCTGGCTGAACCAGCTGACAGCACAGGAGACCGGCAAAAAGATCCTGGCAGGTCCGGGCGAAGCAACGGCCATCGGAACCCTTGGCACGCAGCTCATCGCGGACGGCGTCTGCGCAGACCTGTTTGATTTCCGCAGACTCGTATTTGACTCTTTTGGCGTCAAGGTATATGAGGCGTAATATTCCAGCTTTTAAGAGACATAGCTGTAGCATAATTACAGCATAGTTGCAGCATAGTTGCAGGAAACAATAGAGCAATAGTTTATCAGATTATATAACAGATTGTTTAACAGAGTCGGAGCTTCCAAAAAGACATCCGGCCGATGCATTTACTTCAGGAGGAAAAAATGAAGGTACTTGAATCCAGATTTCTGATCGATTTTGTCAATATGGTACAGGAAGGTTATGAGCAGGGATGGCATGAGAGAAACGGCGGTAACCTGACCTACAGGATCAAACCCCATGAGGTCGAGGCTATCAAAGACCGTCTCTATGACCGCGGTGAGTGGACGCCGATCGGAGCATCCGTTCCGGATCTGGCTGGCGAGTATTTCCTGGTCACCGGCACGGGAAGATATTTCCGTAATGTGCCGATCGATCCGGAAGTCAACCTCGGAATTATTGTGATCGACGAGACAGGTGAAAATTACAAAGTCGTATGGGGCTACGCTGACGGCGGGCGCCCGACCAGTGAGCTTCCTTCCCACCTTCTCAACCACCAGGTCAAGAAGAGAGTTACCAACGGAAGACACAGGATCATCTATCATGCGCATACGACCAACGTTATCGCACTTTCCTTCATCCTGCCCCTCAAGGATGAGATCTTTACAAGAGAGCTCTGGGAAATGATGACAGAGTGCCCGGTCGTCTTCCCTGAGGGCATCGGCGTCATCGAGTGGATGGTTCCCGGCGGAAAAGAGATCGGCATCCGTTCCAGCGAGCTGATGGAAAAATACAATGTCATCGTATGGGCTATGCACGGCATGTTCGCTTCCGGCGAGACCTTCGATGAGACTTTCGGCCTCATGCACACTGTCGAGAAGGCTGCAGAGCTGCTGATCAAGGTCATGTCCACCGGCAACATGAAGAGACAGACCATCACACCTCAGGATTTCCGCGATCTCGCTAAGGCATTCCACATCACACTGGATGAGAGATTCCTTTATGAGAAGGACGAAAACGGCCACATGCCGGGAGTATATTGATAACGTGTGATTTGCAGCATGCAAGTTTGCTGACAATGCGTCATTTGCAATATGCGAGTGTTGACAACGCGTGATTTGCAATATTGAGCATGTTAGACAGTATTCAATGATCAGATGATGAGAGCATGCTGACAGTATGTAATGATCTGATGGTGAGAGCATGCTGACAGTATGTAATGATCTGCTGGTGAGAGCATGTTGACAGCATGTAACGATCGGAAGATAAGAGCATGCTGACAGTATAGCGATAAGATTTTAATGGACAAATATAAAACGGAAGGCAGTTCGTTTTGGTGAACTGCCTTCCGTTTTTGGTTGCTGTAATTTTGAAAAATGCGGCTCGGCTGCCGGGCTGGGAATCATTTCATTTCAATATTTAAGAAGAAAGCGTTCCGGATCATTGTTGACGATAAGCGCTTCGGGATATCCGGCTTCCTGCACAAGTGCCTCTGCATATGGGGCAGAGCCTATTCCCTCATGTCCATGGGAGTCACTTGAGATCAGGATCGGAATAGAGCGCTCTCTGCATAAGCCAAGGAGCTGCAGATAATTTTCCCTCGAATCGATCCCGGACACCTGATGATAACCGCCTGGAGTCAGGGAAGCGTTGTTGACCTCGACGATGATGTGATTAGCAGCGGCGGCTTCCGCGATCCTGTAATAATCAACCGGAAACTGGGTGTTGTCGCAGTGCCCCAGTATGCGCACATATGGATCCTGCATGGCGGCGATGTAATCATTTGTAATTTGCTCTATATCGGTGGCTTTTCTTTCTGCTGCATTCCGGCATATGGAAGGGCGGGGCGGATGGTGCATGGAAACCACACAATAATCCAGGCCGGCGAGAACGGGGTCAGGAAGATCCAGTGCGCCGCCGACGAGGATATTACACTCCGCTCCGTAGAGCATGCGAACCCCGAACCGCTCTCTCGGAGCATATTTCAGGTTCATAAAGTAGGAGACGGAAGCTGCACCGGGGGTCGCCGGACCATGGTCGGTAATACCCAGCAGCGTCATGCCCCTCCTGCCGGCTTCTTTAGCCATATCGGATATCGTATCTTTCGTCCCATGGCCGCTTGCTACGGTATGTGTATGCAGATCTGTTTTCATATAACTCTTATCTTGTTGGAAAAGGGTGTCAGTTTCATTATTTATGTCACGCCTGACATGGCATATTACACATGGCTGAGGTCTTGCTATATCTAAACGGGATTAAATACAGCTATGCGCCATCATGAAATGTATAACAAGTCAAACGCGCTCCGGATTGTTATGTACGGCAGTCGCCAGGAAATGCATAACAAATCAAGCAAGTCGCGGATTGCTATACACGGCAACGGCCTGAAAATGCATAACAAATCAAGCAAGTCGCGGATTGCTATACACGGCAACGGCCTGAAAATGCATAACAAATCAAGCAAGTCGCGGATTGTT
>JAFTFD010000127.1 GCA_017449745.1 Lachnospiraceae bacterium | reverse complement strand
TCCATGCCGAAGCGTCAGCGAAGGCATTCCGCAGGAGAATTTCGCGGAGGCGAATTCTCCTGAATCGGAATTTGAGACGCTTGTGGCTCAAATTTGGTGATGAAAAATGTGCATCGGCACATTTTTCACACTATTCTCCATGTCGTAGCGGGGTGGGACAAAGGGGTCTGTCACCTTTGTCCCATTATTCACTTCGCAATGCGTCGATCGGGTTGAGCTGGGAGGCGCGTCTTGCCGGCATCCAGCCGAAGATGATTCCCACGCCGGCAGAAAATCCGGCGCCCAGTGCGATCGCGCTGTAAGAGATCCGGAAGGTGGATTCCATCGCCCTGGCTCCTATATAAGCGATCAGGAGACCGAGCAGGATCCCGATGAAGCCTCCGATGAGGGAGAGGCAGACGGATTCAATGAGAAACTGGAGCTGGATCCTGACGGGCTCTGCGCCGAGCGCTTTTCTGAGTCCGATCTCCCTTGTTCTCTCAGAGACCGATACGAGCATCATGTTCATGATCCCGATCCCGCCGACGAGCAGCGCGATCGATGCGATGCCGCCCAGCATGGTGGTAAGCATACCCTGCACATTTCCCATCACATCCATCAGAGAATTCAGGTTGAAAACGGAAAAACTGTTTTCAGCTCCGTTGTAGATATTGCTGAGCGCTGCGCGAAGGCCTTTTTCGACCTCGGCCGGATCATAGCCGTCGTCATAATAGACATCCACGCTGGTGACATTTGTCTGGCTGGTCATTTTGAGAACATTGCGGTATGGAACGGTGATCGTTCCGTCTACGCCGCTGTTGTCGGAGAAGCCGCCCATCAGGGAATTGTCATTGCTCTGGACACCTATGACGGTATAGCGGGCTCCATTTAGGACAAATTCGGCACCTACCGGCGGATTTCCGTTGAGGACTTTTTTGACGAAATTGGTATCGACGACACAGACGTTGCTGTCACCATCCGTCTCCGCACCCGAGAAGGCCCGACCGGTTTTTACCAGGTCCTTATTCCGGATAAAATACGTCAGATCCCTGCCGTTGACATTGACGGTATCAAAAACCTCGCCGCCATAGACCGCCGAGGTCGTAGTAGAAGCGGAAGGTGCTATTCCCGTGACGCCGTCGACCTTTGCCAAAATATCCAGGTCGCTCTGCGTCAGGCCGCGCTTGAGAGCCGTCCCTCTGGCAGTCACAGACAGTGTTCCCGCCCCCAGACCGGAGAACTGTTCCAGGATCGAACCGGTTACTCCCTGCACGATCGTGACAAGACCGATGACAGAGGCGACGCCGATCATGATTCCGAGCATGGTCAGAAAAGAGCGGAGCTTATTGGTCTTTATATTCTGGATAGACATCCGGATACTCTGCCGGATAATTGTTAAACTGCGCATATTTTGAAAATTGTGCACACGCAGGCGAAGCACCTGCCTGCGTTATTTTGTCATGTCAGGCAATGTATATGATCTATGCGTCTTCGAGCGCTCCCTCGCTGATGCGTCCGTCCAGGATCTTTACGATCCTGCTGGCGTGTGCCGCGATCTTGGAGTCATGGGTGATCATGATGATCGTGTTTCCCTCGTCGTTGAGGGTATGGAACAGGTGCATGACCTGCGCTCCTGTCTTCTGGTCAAGGGCACCGGTCGGCTCATCCGCGAGCAGAATGGACGGTCTTGCGGCGACTGCCCTCGCGATGGCGACGCGCTGCTGCTGCCCGCCTGAGAGCTGGTTGGGCATGGAATCCATTTTGTCGGACAGACCGACCAGCTCCAGGACCTCTTCTACACGCCTGCGGCGTTTTCGCTCGGACATGTTGGCATATATTAAAGGAAGCTCGACGTTCTGATAGGCAGTCTGTCTCTGCAAAAGATAGAAGGACTGAAAGACAAACCCTACCTCCTGATTTCGGATATGGGCGAGACTCGCCTCGTCCTCATCCGCGATGTAGCGGTCGTTGAGCCAGTAGTCCCCGCTGGTCGCAACGTCAAGGCACCCGATAATATTCATCAGGGTCGACTTGCCAGAGCCAGAAGGACCGAGGATCGCAAGAAACTCGCCCTTATTTACCGTCAGGTCAACATTGTCGAGCGCGCGAAACCACCCCTCACCTATGGGATAGTCCTTGCATATTCTGTTCATGCGAAGAATTTCTTTTGCCATAGCAGTATTAAGGGAATAGGGGGACGGAGGACTGGAGGGGACAGGGGACGGTTCTCTGTCTCCTTCCAATAAAAGTTTGTTCTCACCTATTAATAATAGTATCAGGGGAGGAGACAGAGAACCGTCCCCTGTCCCCCATTATCTTCCGCCGCCAGGTATGAAGCTGGGTGTGCTGGTATAATACACAGACTCGCCTGCGGAAAGTCCGTTTGTAATCTGCGTGTAAGTACCGTCGCTTGCGCCAAGTGTCACAGGCCAGTTGATCTTGCTGTTCGGCTCTTCGCCGTCAACAAGGACATAGGCTGTCCCGTCGTCTGCCGTCTGGATCGCCTCGCTTAAGACTGTGACTACGTTGGAGAGGTCATTGACGGTCAGCCGGACCTCTGCGCTCATGCCGCTGCGAATATCGTCGTCAGTGTCAAAATCCACTTCCGCTTCATAGTAAGAGACTCCGTTTTCCACGGTAGCGATCCTGGCAATACGGACGATCTGGCCTGGATAATCTTTGTTCAGGGCGTCGATCGTGATCGTGACCGGCTCGCCCTCCGAAGCGCCAAGAATATCGTATTCTCCGATCTTGATATCGATCTTCATTCTGTCAAAATCGACGATCGTGGCAAGCGCACCGCTCGTCGCGGAGAGAACATCTCCCTCATGAGCCTTCAGCGTGATGACTTCCCCGGAGATCGGCGCATAGACTGCATAATCATCAAGGTTGCTCTTGAGGTCCTCGAGCTGCAGGCGGTTGACGGAATCATTTGCCTGTGCCCGGGCCTGCTGTACCTGCATCTCATAGGTCCGCAGCTGCTGCTGGGAGGCATTTACGGCGGCATTATAGCTGTCGATCGAGGAGAGATAAGAATTCTGAGCCTGCTGTACCTGGTCAAAGAGTTTGGTCAGGTTGTTTTCTTCGTTGATCTTGGCCTGCTCGAATTTCTGCTGCGCCTGGTTATAGGAATTCCAGGCCTGCTGTTCGCTCATCACAGCTGTTTCGATGGCCTGGTCATCGGAAAATGGATCATAGGGCATGCCGCTGTCGGCAGCATCCTTTTCATTTTTTGCCTTCCGCTCCCTTGCCTGTGTCGTGGCGAGGATCCGGGACTGCAGGGCGTCATAGGCGCTGTCAACACTCTGCTTTGCGTTCAGAATGGTGGAGCTCATCTGGTCGTTATTGAGGGCAACTTCATCGTTAAAAGCCTGCTGGGCAGAAACGAGGTTTGCATAGGCGGAGTCCATCTGGTTTTTGGCGTTCATAACAGAGGTCTCCATGCCTGCGTCAAGATTATTCTTGAGGTTATTGTAAGAATTCAGGGCAGACTGGACACTCAGGGAGCTGCTGTAGCTGGCAGCGTCAATGCTGGCCTGCCGCTCCAGGATCTGCTCATCCAGAGAAGACGTGTCGAGGACCATGAGAAGGTCCCCCTCTTTTACGTCATCCCCTTCCTTGACCAGAACCTCGGAGATCTTTACCCCGTTAACAGTCGAAGTGACATCCCTGGAAGTGATCGGCGCAACAGTTCCGGTAAAGCTGTGAAAGGTGCGGATATCGCGCAGCGCAGCTGTGTCGGTCTGATAGAGATTCTGTGTGATATTTTTGCTGGTATAGTAAATACGGCCGCCGACTGCGGCCAGGATACCGGCGATCACGACCCATTTGATCCAGCCGCGTTTTTTCCTTCTTTTTTTCGAAGGACGCGGAGCTGGGGACTGAGGACTCTGCGCTCCTGGAACAACACTGAGTGCACCGGATCCCATATCTTCTCCGGCTTCTGATGTGCCATCGGCCATCAGGTCCAGATCTGTAAAATAAACGCCGTCGATCATGTGGTTCACCAAAATAAAGAAAGATGTATTAATATATTGGAATGGGAAGATTACTGAACAGCTAAAGGTTACTAAGAAAATTACAATAAAAGCATTATACAGCCGCGCAGCTGAGTAAGAACAGCATAATCTCTAAAAGTTTTATGAATTATAATTCAGCAGAAGGTATAAATACGATTTTCTTCTCAGGGCTTCTGTTGTTTCCTCCAACGCGGATATATTATGATAGGTATATTCAAGTATATAAGGAGCATCCATGGCTGAAAAAACTCAGATCTCACAATATGACAAGCTCACGAAGACCCCGATCCCCAAGCTTATCATACAGCTTGCGATCCCGACAGTCCTGAGCATGCTGATCACCAATATTTATAACCTGGCGGATACGGCCTTTGTCGGAATGCTGGGAACCAGCGCCAGCGGGGCAGTGGGTGTTGTGTTCGGATTTATGTCTGTGATCCAGGCAATGGGATTTATGTTCGGACAGGGCAGCGGGAGCATTATTTCAAGGCTGCTCGGAGCCAAACAGGACAAAGAAGCTACTAAGACGGCATCCACCGGTTTTTTCTGTGCGCTTGCGGTGGGACTGATCCTGGAAATCCTGGGATTTGTTTTCCGAAGGCAGCTGGTGCTCCTGCTCGGCAGTACGGAAACGATCGCGCCATACGCGGAAACTTATATTACCTATATACTGCTCGCCGCCCCGTTCATGACAGCCAGCTTTGTCCTGAACAACATATTGCGCTATGAAGGGAAAGCTTCCATTGCTATGATCGGCCTGATGACAGGAGGTATCCTGAATATAGGCATGGATCCGCTGTTCATGTTTGTGTTCGGCATGGGAATTGCGGGAGCAGGCCTTGCCACCGGGCTCAGCCAGTGTATCAGCTTCACGATTCTCCTCTATATGTTCCTGAGCGGAAAAACATCGTCAAAAATAACGATCCGCGAGGTCAGCGCAGATCCGAAATACATCGGAAATATATGCACAACAGGACTGCCTAGTATGCTGCGGCAGGGGCTTACAAGTCTGGCGACGGTCATGCTCAACGGACAGGCTGCTGCCTATGGCGATGCGGCTGTTGCCGCACTTAGTATCGTTTCCAGGATCATGTTCCTGGTCATGAGTGTAGGTCTTGGAATCGGACAGGGGTTTCAACCGGTCTCCGCTTTCAATTATGGAGCAAAAAAATACAGCCGTGTCCGCAGCGCGTACCGGTTTACGCTTACGCTGGCGCAGGCTGTTGTTACATTTGGAGCGATCGTGGTCTTTATCTGCTCGGGGAGCCTGATCGGAGTTTTCAGAGATGATCCGCAGGTCATTGAGATCGGGACCAGGGCACTGCGTCTGCAGTGTGTGACGATCCTGTTCATGCCGTTGTGCATGATCACGGAGATGCTCTTCCAGAGCACGGGCAAAAAGCTGGGCGCATCGATCCTCTCTTCCTTAAGAAGCGGAGCTTTTTTCATTCCTGCAGTGTTGATCCTTCCCCGTATTCGCGGACTCTATGGCGTGCAGGAAGCGCAGCCTGTGGCATATGTTCTTGCGTTTATTCCCGCAATTATCTTTGCGTTCCGGTTTTTCAGAAACCTGCCGGAGGGATAAGCAGGAATTACGCAGGAATTACCCTTAAACAAAAAGTATTTTGCAGGGCAGAATAAATGTGGTATTATATTCTGCGACGGGGCATTAGCGCAGTTGGGAGCGCGTTTCCATGGCATGGAAGAGGGCGCACGAGGCCAGCACCGTTTCGGTGCTCAGACCTCGGTTCTGCGCGGACCGGAGCGGAGCGTAGATCACGAGGTTCGAATCCCGTATGCTCCACTTTTTTATGGGATCCCGGAAAGCTTGAAAAATCAATGCTTTCCGGGCTTTTCTATGCCCTGCGTTCGATGTGGTTTGGATGTTTCCCCGCTAACCTTTTAGGGGTTAGCAGGGGTTAGTGTGTTTAGTGCTAAACAGAATTCCTCTTTATCGCGACAGAGTATCGCGCAGTCTGTTAAGGGAATCCTTCTTTCTGGGGGAGTAATTGCGCTCATTCGTCCTGGTCGTGTGGCCGAGGATCGCTGCTCTTTCATTTGCTGGAACACCGCGTGCGATGAGGATATTCGAGTTAAAGCCCTTCCGGATCGCATGATTGTTGGTCTTGCCGGTAATGCCTAGTTTTTGGACATGACGGCGAAGGTACTGCTCATAGCCATCCTTCTTGATCATATTTCCGTCAGCATCATGGAATAGATATACCGATTCGCCCGGCAGCTGCATGACGGCATCAAGAATCTCCTGAATCCTGGGTGTGATCGGGAAATACCTGGATGTGTTAACGGATGATCTGGTAGGAAGGGTCTGGTAGGAAGGGTCTGGTACAATGGAGTTTAATGGAGCGAAAACTCGTTGTTTGCGGAGGAGGAAGAAGGAATTGGAAAAAATGGAATCTGGTAAGGTTACTCCAATCCGAAAGCAAAAAACTGCGCAGCTTATACCACCGCGCAGTGCTTAATCAGAATATTTCAGAAGAATCTTGCAATATTATAGCAGCAAATGCCCATCACCAGTATCATAGCCATCTCAAAAAGAACTGTTGCGCTCCTCTCCGAGAGTTTTTTGTTGATCCTGCCGCCGGCTTCACTCCCGGCAACGCCACACGCAACCATTCCGATCAGGACGATCCAGACTACTTCCGGGAGTTTTCTGCTAAAGATCGTAATCAGTAAAGAAGCGACTTGACTGATGAGAATGATATACAGGCTGTTCTGCGCCGCCACTTTCGTGGTCATCGAGAAAAAGAAATACAGGACTGCCATATTGAATGGGCCGCCGCCAATGCCAAGGAAAGATCCCAGCATACCAAGGAAAAGACCGATGACCACGCAGGCTGCCGGATTTGTTACGTGCAGGCTCCTGATATGATTCTTTCGGATGGTATAGATCAGGGTTGCGAACGTAGCTGTCAACAATAGAATTGCCTGAACGCCGCCTGCCTTATCCGGGTTAGGAAACATACCTGCCACCGCTGAAAACGAGGATTTTCCTAAAATCCCGCCAACAGCGGCACCGATGGCCAATGGCGTGGAGATCTTCAGGTCGATCTGTGAATCCTTCTGTACATAGGACTTCCCGACTGACCAGCAACTCATGCCGATGACCGTACAGCCGGAGAGGAAGTTGATGGAGGAGACACTCATGATTCCAAAGGCATCCAGCACGGGCTTTATGATGACTCCTCCGCCCATACCGCAGATCTTACCGATCACACAGGCCAGAAATGCAACTATAAAAATGACGTAATACATGACTATTTTTCCGCCTTTCCAAAACGCCTTGTGCATTCCATGATCAGCCCAAACATATTTGCACCGTTCTCGATTTTCTGTCGAATCTCTTCTTCATATTCCGTAGGCACGAATCTCTGCACTTTTGCCCAGATCATTTCATTTGAAAACCGGTTATCATACTTATAAGGAACGACATCTGCAGTCTTCATCAGATGCTTTAGCAGCTGTCTTTCCATAGAAAGCTTCACGTTTTCATATTTCTGATCTGAAATTACGTTGTGCATTTCCTTTGGGTCTGCCTTCAGATCGTATAATTCATCTTCATCATTCACTCTGGATACATACTTAAACTCATGGTTTCGGATCATGAATCCCTTCGCATGCGCATCAGCATCTGTTTGTGCATGGTGCCTCGGATAATTAGGGCTTAGAGGAGAGGAACCGTTCGGACCTCCGGCATGAAATTCGTCGCAATGGATTTCCTCAGGATTGCGGCCGCCTTCACAGGTTACAAAATCACGAATTTCGG
>JAFTFD010000126.1 GCA_017449745.1 Lachnospiraceae bacterium | reverse complement strand
TGTCATGTATAACAATCCGAGACTTGATTGATTTGTTATACATTTCATGATAGGGCATAAAGCGCAAAGATAGGTTTCATATTTATTTAATGGCTTAGTACAAATATTGGTTATTACTGCATTAAATATCCCTTTACCGGTCAATTCAGACAGCGAATTAAGAACCACTTTCATACTTGACATGACATTGGATTATTGATCAGAACCGAATTATTATTGGAGGAAGATTTTATGAGTTTAGAACAAGATTTTGCGCTGAATAGGAATAAAGAACAGTTTTGTGACGGATGCGGAAAACATTGCCCACTTTCAGCACCGGGATGCGGATATGGCAGAAAGAAGGCGCAGGAAGCCGGGTTAAGCGTTTCTGAAGGAAGCGAGTACCATGGCAAAAGAGAAGGCTTCGATCGCGGCGAAGGTCACGAAGGCCGAGGCGGCAGAAGAGAAAGCTTCGAAAGCGGTGAAGGCCGCGAAAGCCATAGTAGAAGAGAGGGCTTCGAGCATGAAGAAGGCCGCGGCAGAAGAGCTCATGGACACGACGAAGGCCGCGAAGGCCATGGCAGAAGAGAAGACTTTGAACGCGGTGAAGGCCACGAAGGCCATGGCAGAAGAGAAGGCTTCTATCGCGACGAAGGCCGCGAGTACCGTGGCAGAAGAGATTTTGAGCACAGGGGAGAAAGACCGCATCACAGGCCTGTCGACTATCAGAACACGGAAGACCTTACCATTCTGCTGAGAGGCTGCGGTCATTACCTGTTTCACAGAAGTCATGAGATCATGCGCGGAGGAGACAGGGGCAGAGGCAGAGGTGTCATGGGAGGCTCCCAGCAGCAGGTTCTGTCGATCCTGTCCAAGAACGGCCCGATGGCGCAAAAGGATCTTCTGGAAATGCTGATGATCCAGCCAGGTTCACTGAGTGAGTTGCTGTCCAAGCTGGAAGAGAAAGGCCTTCTGAATCGTAAAGAGGATGAAAATGACAGGCGTAAGGTCATTCTGACGCTGACAGAGGAAGGGCAGAACGCAGTCGCAGGGAGTGCCGGGGAAAGTGATCAGGAAGGCGAAAAGGATCTGTTTGCTGTACTCAATGAAGAAGAAAAGAACAGTTTGAAAAGCCTTCTTAAGAAGCTTCTTGGGAGCTGGGAATGACATAATGTTCTTTCAGACGGGGATTATGCTATAACCAGGCCAGGATAATGCTTTTACCAAGCTGGGATAATGTTATTACCAGGCCGGGAAAATAAAGAAACTGAATCGACAAAACTAAAAAGTCCGGGATCACGAATGCTTTTATGGTGTGATCCCGGACTTCTTATGTGTATTTAACTATTTAACGAATCGCTCAGGCTGCAGAGTTATTTGACGGTAATGATCACCTGCTGATAGTGAACCAGCTTAAAGCGGCCATCCGCCTGCGCTTTGACGATGACATGGATCTGTGCGCCGGACGGTGCGTCTGCAGGGATGGCGATCAGTGCCATTCTGTCGGCACTGTCAATGACCACATCGCCGAGACCATCCGTGCTGGCTTCCTTATAGAAACGGAAGCTGACGGTGACCTGTCTGTCGCGGTCAGGGCTTGCTGCCTGTGCGTGCAGGGTAACGGTTTTACCGGCAGCTGCGGTGATGTCTACACCTTCCAGAATGCTGAGCGTCGGAGCGTGCTCTCCTTTTCTGAACCTGTCCGCGTAAGCCCAGTGTACTCTGGCGGCAAAATCTCTCTGAACATCGACGACATACGGCCACATGGATTCCACTTCGCTGACATTTCCGTCGCGGTCAGTGTAGCTGTCCATAGAGACATCCCAGAGATTGAGAGGTTCGCCCTTGGAATTGACTTCTCCCTCAACCTTATGGTATCTGCCGGCCATTCCGCCGTATGCGAAATTCTCGAGTGTCCTGAATCCCCAAGGGAACAGCAGGATGTAAGTCGGAGAATCACCTTCCGAGAGGAAATCGTACGGAACCGGTTTGGGCATACCCATCTTGGCACCGAACCACTCATTGGCGATATTCATGTTGGAGCCGAACTGTCCATCCGGACCTTCGCCTTCGTAGTGATGTCCGTCCATCCATGTGCAGTATCCGTCAGCAAGAGCACTCTTGCCGGTCAGGATCTGCGACTTCATAAACTCAGCGCGAAGAGAGTCCTTACTCTCTCCTTCAGGCATAACAAACCACGGGTAAGCATAGCTGCGCATCTGCAGAGTCTTGACAAACTGGATGCCGGGCCATACTTCCGCGACATAATTGCGGTAAGCGCCATCCTGTTCGCCGCATGCCGTGATCACGACTTTCTTTGTGATCTTCTCATGCAATGCGGGCCATTCAGGTGTGTCCTTGTATTCCGTTTCGATATCCATCAGGGCGCGGGCAATGGTATTGGTGCCGCCCCATACCTGCAGGTACAGGGTGCGCTCGTCATCGTCCAGGATCCTCTCACGGATCAGCTCGGAGCCCTCTGTGGGACCTTCTACTTCGCCTTCGTAACCGATATTTCCGACCTTTGTGATAGAGCGCAGATATTCCGGCGTAGGATAGCCGTCTGCGTGCAGAGTCAGGCAAGGATAATCCTTCTCGTAGTCATCGATGACACGCATCATCCAGTCTGTCCCGGGCCAGCGGTAAGGCTGGTCAAAGGGACCGCTGTTGTCGACAAAATCCTTGTCAAAATCATCGAGGAACTTTTTCTCCGGTTTTACGGCGCCGGGAACACCGATCCAATGAAACTTGGAAGAAGTCTGGACGATACCCTGCAGATCCACTTCGTTGGCATAAAACAGAAAATGCCGCAGTGAATTCTGATCATCGACCTCTGCGTCCTGTGTGATGATTGTACGAATCTTCATAATACCCCTCCTAAAACAGAATTCATAAATTTTCCAAGTTCATTATATATAGAACATTTTTTTTTATCTATCCCCCAAAAATACCATTGCGTTACTTTTTTCGAAGTGGGCGGGGTACACGGGACAGGTTTCACGTCCATCCGCGTATTCTGTTTCCGAATATTTGCAAGTGAAAATGAATCAATCCTGAAAAGGCACTTCGATATAATTTTTCTGAGCAGTACTGAGACAATTAGTAGACGGCGGTACACACGCCGGAAGGAAGTGTAATCATGACCTCATTGCAGCTGATGCCCGGACTCTGGTATCTGGGAAGCATTCATCGGGATCTGCGGACGTATGGCGCGGTTTCCTATAAAGACAGCGGCGCTATGTATAACTCCTATCTGATGGATATCGGAGACGGATTTGCCGTATTCGGTTCTGTTCCGCAGGCGGACCTGCAGGAGTGGATCGGACGGATCGGCAGGATCATATGCGCAGAAAATAAGGGAACTCTTCGTTACGCGGTTCTGTTTGGAACAAATCGTGACAGAGAGGCTGCAGCGGCACTACTGCAGCAATATCCGGAGATCACGCTGATCGGAGATATGAATACTTTCGCACGCCTGGAAGGGCTCACAGAGGAACCGTTCCGCCGGGTCGTCGTACGGCTGAAAAGAACGATCGCGCTCGGCAGCAGGAAGCTGTATTTCCATCCGATCCAGGAAAAATACGCGACACCCTCTCTGTATGTCATGGATATTGACAATAAAGTCCTGTTTACTGCCGATGCCTTCGGCAGCGATATTGCTGACGAAAATATCCTCAGCAGCAATGCGGATCCGGATTCCTATCTGAAGGCCGCCGGGAAATATTACCGTGATATTTTTGGCGAAAAGAGACAACGTACCATGAAGGATGCCGTCGGGCTTGCGGAAAATAACGGGATCCGCATGATATGCCCGTCGGAAGGACTGGTCGCAGATTCGGTTCTGCACAGCCTGTACGATATTTATCTGCCGAAAACGGATGGATCGGAAAGCGGTTCTGAAGCGGGTAGTGAAAGATTTGAAAGCAGTTCTGAGACGTGCAGCGAAAGATCTGAAAGCAGATCTGCAAAGGCAATGGAAGCCGCCCTTATCTTTGCTCCGGGCGGCCATGTACGGGAGCTGGCAGCCTGCATCCGGGCCGGCATTGAGGACGCCGGCGGCCTTCATAAGGACCACGGGACGGATGCATGCATAACAGTAAAAGGAGCGGATGCCGGCATAACAGTAAAAATATGCTGCCTCGATGAAATGAATACGGAGGAGGCCGTACAGATCGCGGAACGTGCGGACGCCCTGATTATCGGGACACCGTCGATCCGGGGGGATGCGGCAAAACCTGTCTGGGACGTTCTGACTTCGCTGAGAAAAGACACGGCCGAGGGAAAACAGGCGGCGGTCTTTTCTTCCTATCATGCGGCAACGGACGCTGTCGTCAATGTGAAACAGCGGCTGAGCATGATCGGCTGTGAAATTTATATGCGTGATCTTGAAGTGCAGGGGACTCCTGATTCCGCCGCACTGAAGAACGCCTATGAATTCGGATACGGTATCGGCTGCTCGGTCCTGAAAATACCGAATGACAGACAGCCCGCACTGGTCAGGTGCCTGGTCTGCGGAGAAATATTCGACGCTTCCCTGGGAATATGTCCCGTATGCGGCGTCGGACTCGAGCAGTGTGTCCCGGTCGACGAGGAAGAAGTAAGCTATCGGAAAGATACGCAGAATTCATATGTTATCGTCGGAGGAGGAATCGCCGGTGTCAGTGCGGCGGAAGCAATCAGAAAGAGGGACAAAACCGGCAGAATTCTGATGATCTCAGCCGAACAGACACTTCCCGTCAACAGGCCGATGCTGACGAAAGATATGACTGTTGCCGCGCAGGAGCCGGAAACTCTGCTGATACATCCGGCGCAGTGGTATGAGAAGAAAAATATAGAGATCCTGACGGGAATGTCGGTTACGGAAATCTGCCCGAAGGAAAAAACGGTAAAGTACACAGAAATCGAAGAAAACCGCGGAATTCCAGCAGAATCAGATTTGAAGGAACCTGACTGCGTGAATTATGACAGGCTGGTCTATGCAGCCGGAGCGGAGTGCTTTATTCCGCCGTTCAAGGGCAGTGAAAAGGAGAACGTCCTGACCATCAGGCATCTGACAGACAGCGCCAGGCTCGGAAAGCTGCTGGACAGCGCCGAAAAGGCAGTAGTGATCGGCGGAGGCGTGCTGGGACTGGAAGCCGCCAATGAGATCATGCGCGCGGGCGTCGAAGTCACCGTGCTCGAGGCAGCGCCTCGGATCATCGGCCGCCAGGCGGACAGTGATTCCGCAGCGATCCTGAAATCCATAATGGAAGATCTGGGCGTTTCGTGCCATGAAGGCGTTGCCATTGATGAGATCGTCGGAGATGCAAAGGCCGAAGGAGTGAAACTGTCAGGCGGGGAAATATTCAAGGCGGATTTTGTAGTCGTATCCTGCGGAAACAGGGCCAATACCGGACCGTTAAAGCAAGCCGGCGCCAAGGTGGAAAGGGCAGTCGTCGTCGACGAACATATGAGGACGTCGATCCCGGATATTTTTGCCTGCGGTGACTGCTGCCAGTTTGAAGGCCTGAATTACCAGCTGTGGCAGGAGGCTTCCTCACAGGGGAGTATCGCAGGCGCCAATGCGGCGGGAGACAATCTGATCTATGCGAATCAGATGCTGGGGCTTTCGCTCGAGGGATTCGGAACGAGTCTTTTTGCCCTGGGAGATCCGGGGAAAGACCCCGGCAGAAACTACAGAACCATTGTGACGACGGATACGGTCGCCAACCGCCATGAGCGGTACTGGTATGACGGCGGCGCACTGCAGGGATGCGTCGTGATCGGCGCGCAGGAGAAAATACCGGAGCTGACGGATGCCGTCAGGACGCACCGCCGATATGAAGACAGCTAAAATTTGTGCAGAAGGCCGTTCTCACAGATGGGAGATGACCGTAGAACTGCATCAGGCATACACCAGCCCGGAACCCGGGAGAAAGGAAGATCCAATCCTGACTGCAGGTGATTGGATGGGATGTGCGGTATGAATACAGGAACAGCAGGACATCCGAGGACAATGGAACTGGAACGGCCGCAGAATGTGGCATGTCCGTATGATGAACAGTATGTGACGGATGTTGTCATCGTCGGCTGTGGATTTGCGGGACTGAATGCTGCCGTATCGGCCAGAGAAGCCGGCGCGGAGGTCCTGGTAATCGACAAAGGCAAGCCGGGATACTCCGGCCTTTCCCCGTGGCCGTCCAGTTTTCGGTGGTTTGATCCCGAAAGAGGAGACGACGCAGATGCTTTCCGTCAGGCAATGATGCAGGGCGGAGATTATCTGAGCAATCTGAATTGGTACAACAAATGGATCAAAGAGTCCAAAGGAATATATGTGCGCCTTACAGAGTGGGGGATCCTGGCACAGTATCCGAAGGCGTCCGAGGCCGGAGACTTCTATGAAAGGGAAGACTTTGTCGGCTATCGCGAGACCTTTGACAAATTTGACAGAAGGAAAAAATGGATCGCCGTGCTGAACCGATATGAGATTCCGTATCTCGAGCACACGATGGTGACTGATCTTCTCATGGGTGAGAATAAGGAAAAGAATCCGGATCCTGATAAAGACCGGCCAGGAGATGGGAACAGGTTAGAGAGCGGCATTGCGGGCGTTCTTGCGGTGCACACCCAGAGCGGAAAAATGATCACCGTGCGCGCAAAGGCGGTCGTCCTGGCAACCGGCGGCGGGAGCTTTAAGCCAACGGGATATCCGACCGGAGGCAATACATTTGACGGAGAATTTATGGCGTGGCAGGCGGGCCTTCCCATAACCGGCAAAGAATTTGAGGATTTCCACAATACGCCGGCATCGGCACCGGGAAATGTTTTCCTGGACAATCACTGGCAGTATCTTGAAAATATATGGCTCTGCGGGGGAGATATCACAGCTGAGAACGCAAGAACATACGCTGCCGGAAAAGGAAACGCCATGGTGCTGGATAAGGTGAGGAAGTCCGTTTACGGTATGCCGGACGCGGACGGATCCGAGATCCAGGATGTCAGGAATGCCTTCTTTACAAGGCGCGGGGGGTCGGCTGTCTATGAAACAGACCCTGAGGAAGTCAGGTCGGGCAAGATGTCAACTCCTGTTGCGGCTTCGCTCCTGGCAGGGGCGGCGACAGGCATGTGCTGCCATCTGACCAGCGGAGTTTTCTGCGGGCTGGATGATGAAGACGGCGCAACGGCAGTCCCTGGCCTTTATGTGGCGGGCGACGGGATCCATGCGACATCTCCTTCCGGGGCGGCTTATCCCTGCGGTGTCGGATTTACCTCCTGCTTTACTTCGATTGACGGAAGCCATGCGGGAGCTGCGGCAGGAAAATATGCGGAGGCTGCGGTCCTGCAGGCGGTTTCCGAAGAAACGGTCAACGAATTGAAAGAGGCTTTCCTGGCTCCTCTTAAGCGTGAAAGAGGATTCGATCCCAACTGGGCAAGAGACGTCCTCCATGCGACAATGGCTCCTTACTGGGTCAGTACGGCAAAAACAGAGGCGACCCTGAAGGCGGCCCTGACGCAGGTGGAATACATGCGGGATCATGTGATTCCGAGACTCTGCGCAGCCAGCAGCCATGATCTGCGGCTTTGCGCCGAAATGCGGCACAAGATACTCTCTGCGGAACTGAAGCTGCGCGCGGGGCTGATGCGGGAGGAATCCAGAGGAACCCACTACAGAAGCGATATTCCTTATCGCGTTGATGAGGATTATCTCTGCTATATTCTTCAGGAAAAAACGGCTGACGGCAGCATTATGGCTGACAAGGTACCGGTCCCGGATGCATTTGCGGGAGACATTACGCTCCCTTATGACAAGCGTTATGTATATTATTTTCCCGGCGAGCCGGAGGCGAAAGGCTTTACCCCGCCGCCGTCCGGATTCGGAGGAAAAAGACAAGGAGACGCAAAATGAGTGTAATAAGGCTGGATCTGAACAAATGCATAGGCTGCAGGAACTGCGTGGATATATGCCCGTGCGATGTATTTTATTTTAACGAAGGGGCTCACAAATCCGTGCTGGCCTATCCGGAAAACTGCCAGAGCTGTGGGCAGTGTTATCTCAACTGCCGGGGGCGTTCCCTGGGAATGGTCAACGATATGTACGGGTACCCGATCACGGCGTTCCGCGGAGCGTCCTCCGCGCCAATGAACCGGAAGATCGTAACAGTTCCGGGAGTCATTACGGAGTTTACCAGGGGAAAGCTGCCCGGAGTCTGAGAACACAGCGGCACGGGGAACCTGCCCCCATGTAACGACGGCGGTTATTCAATTCGTGCATTGCTCCGTTCGGAATTTGATTTGATTTTTCCGCCCGGTAAATTTTAAAATTATTAACGGTAACCCTGATACAAATGACAGTTCATATGGAAGGAGCAAACCATGGATGAGAAGCAGCTCTCGGCGCAGAACAGAAAAGCCTGGTGGACCAACCTGGCCATCTGCCTGCTGGTTATTGTTATTTTTACCGTGTACAGGAGCATGAGCGGAGAACCGGCCTCCATGGTGGAACTGAGCCGTGAGGGAATGACGCTGAACAGCACTGTGGGAGAAACCGTCTCGGTGGTCTGGGATGAGATAGAGGAGTCGGAGGTGCGCAGTGATGTTGATTACGGCACCTGCATTTCCGGAACCGATACTGCGCGGGAGAAAAGCGGTGTCTGGCAGAATGATGAATTCGGGGAGTACGATCTGTATATCAACCCGAAGATCGGCAGCTGCATCGTCTGCAGGCTGGACAGCGGCAGATATGTCGTCGTCAATATTGAGAGTGAAAAAACGACACAGAGCCTCCATGAGCAGATCGTGCTGATGCAGGAATGAAGTCTCGTCATGGTGCCTGCGTGCTGACGCACTGCGGCATTTAAGGAGAGAAGGAGAAAAAATATGAGTTTACTGAAGGCAGGCGCTGGCTGCGCAGCTATAGAGTTTCCGCAGGAGATGTTCCCTTTTGAGGGATTTAAAGGCGTCCACGATGCCCCGCATGTCCGTGTGCTTTACATGGAGCAGGGCAGCAGATTCGTACTGGCCGCATATGAGATCGTGATGCTGCATGATCCCATGATCCGGCAGTGCAGGGAAATGATCGCGCAGATACTGGGAGTGGACATAGAGAATGTCTGGATCCATATGACACACGCGATTACGACACCGCACGGGCCTATGGGACCTAAGATCGGTCTTGGCGGGCATGCTGTCGAGAAGAGTCCTGAGGAGCAGGCCGCGGAGGAGAAGCTCAAGGGCATGTATGATAAGGCAATACTGACAGCCACAGAGGAAGCTGCCGGACAGACTCTTGCCGGTATCCGGGAAGCTTATCTGGGCATTGGAACCGGTGAGAGCAGGGTGAACTGCTGCCGCGATTTTGAGAGTGAGCTCGGCTGGTGGATCGGGATCAATCCGGACGGTCCTTCCAACAGGAAGATGACGGTGCTGAAATTTACCGATGCTGAGAAAAAGCCTCTTGCATTCCTGATCAGCTACGGCATCAAGCCATGCGCGATCGATAACTCCCAGATGTCCGAGAACGAGAGACTGGTCAGCTCTGATGTGCCGGGACTGATGTGTACGCTGCTGGAGGAAAAATACGGCGCCCCTTCGCTGTTTGTCATGGCAGCTGCCGGTGACCAGATCCCCCGTAAAATGGCAATGTATGATGTCATAGAGAACGGGGAAATAAAGCACATCGATCTTGGTGTCGCGGAAGGCCTCAGATATGTGGATGGACTCGGACATGAAATGGCCGCAGATGCTGTGGCGATCATTGAGGGCATAGAGACCGTTTCCGAAGGTAATGCAATCAGGCGGAATAAGGGAAGTTATATCTGGGAGACCAAAGGCCGCATGGAATTTGCCCCGCGCAGGGAATACACCTATGAGACAGACGGGAAGACCGCTGAGATGCCTGTAGAGACATTCCGGCTCGGAGATGTCGCATTTGTCGCCTGCAAACCGGAGACGAACTGCCGGACCGAAATGGAGCTGCAGGAAGCTTCCCCCGTCGCGCATACGCTTCTGATGTCCATGATCAACGGCGGCATGAAATACATGCCGGATCAGGAAAGCTACGACAAGGTGAAATGGGAATCCCAGTCCTCCATGCTCATGCCGGGCGCGGCAGAGAAATTTGTCGAGACCGCCGCAAAGCTTCTGGCTGAGTAAGACATCATAACAGAGTAATATAAAATAAATAGGTACCTATTGACTTCAGAACCGACTGTGCACTATAATCAATAGGTACCTATTTAATTTTGCGTATTTCGCAGGACCAGGAAAAGCGGAGGGCGGGTCTCCGCTATCCGGTTTCATAACAGGAAGAGCAGGATATATTTATGGAAAACATTAAAGACGAGACTATAGAAAGCATACTGTACAGGCAGCTCTCCACTGCGGGCAGAGAGCTTCACCGCAGAAGAGGGGAAAAACCTACCCAGGAAAGAATACTCTTCATAATTCACAGGCACGGGGGAGCCGTGACCCAGCGTGAGATGCAGGAAATGCTGAAGATCCGCCAGGGATCGCTCAGCGAGGTAGTCAGCAAGCTGGAGGACAAAGGCCTGATCGTAAAAACGCAGGACCCGGCAGATAAGAGAAGAATGGTGCTGCAGCTTACCCCGGAGGGAGAGGCCCTCAGGGAAGAAAACCACCGCCTTACAAAAGAGGACGACAGCCATCTGTTTGACATATTGTCCAACGAAGAAAAAGCGCAGCTTTCCGGAATTATGGAAAAACTTCTCAGCGACTGGAAGGGAGGTAATCCGTGATCATCAGATACATGGAAAAATACTGGTATATCGCCATTCTCGCAGCACTGTTCATGGTGGGCGAGGTCAGCGTTGATCTGTACCAGCCGAGAATGATGGAAGTGATCGTGGACAACGGGATACTCGGGCTGAATAACGGCGGTGTGCCTGATCTTTCCATCGTAACAAGTGTCGGAATAAAAATGATACTGGTCGTCATACTGGGCGGTCTCTGCGGCGTGCTGTGCGGCGTTTTTTCCAATTTGTGCGCCCAGAATTTCGGAAACGATATCCGAAAGGACTGCTTCCGCAGGATCATGCATTTCTCTTTTTCCCAGACGGACAAGTTCTCCGTGGGTTCCCTGATCACGAGGATCACGAGCGACGTAACGCAGGTCCAGAACATGATCCAGCAGCTGATGCGGGGCTTCGTGCGGTGCATGATGTTTTTTATTGCGGGGAGCATTGCGCTCGTAAGTCTGGACGCCGACTTCCGCATTGTCATTGCCGTGTCGCTTCCGCTGATCCTGGTCGAGATCGGTATTGTTCTGTGGAAGGCCAATCCTCTGTTCGATCTGCTGCAGCGGCGGCTCGACAGGATGAACAATGTAGTGCAGGAAAATATTGCGGGCGCCCGCGTAGTCAAGTCATTCGTACAGGAGGAGAGAGAAGAGGAACGGTTCGAAAAGTCGAATCAGGACCTCATGGATACGCAGAGACGAGTTCTTGTACTGATTGCGATGATGCGGCCTGTGATGAATATCATTCTGAATATAGCGACAGTTGCCATTATTCAGATCGGTGCTTTCGGCGTACAGGCGGGAAGGACAGCGCCCGGTACGGTAATGGCAGCCGTGACCTATCTGACGCAGATCCTGAACGGAATGATGATGCTCGCCATGCTGTTCCAGAACCTGACAAGAGGCATTACCTCTTCGAAACGTCTGAAAGAAGTCCTGACGTCGGAATCCGAGATCCGGGATGGCGCAGGAATCCCTGCCAGGGCAGGTACCCTGGAGAAAAAGGAATCCGGATCGGATAAGGAGCCGGCCAAGAAGATAACAGCGGGCAGCCTTCGGAATGAAAACCGCGGCAGGGTCACGTTCAGAAATGTGAGCTTTAGCTATCCAGGTCACAGGACGCAGGTCCTTCACGATATCTGCCTCGATATTGCTCCTGGAGAGACACTGGCCCTGATCGGCGAAACCGGGTGCGGCAAGAGCTCCATCGTCAATCTGATTCCCCGCTTCTATGATGCGGCGGAAGGTACGGTGGAGGTCGGCGGACATGATGTCAGAGAGTATAAGCTTGAGGATCTGCGCAGCCGCATCGCCATAGTTCTGCAGAAATCAGAACTGTTTTCCGCCACGATCCGGGAGAATATTTCCATCGGGCGCCCGGATGCTTCGGAAGAGGAGATCCGGGAGGCAGCCCGCAATGCGCAGGCGGAGGAGTTCATTCTTCAGCAGAGGGAAGGGTATGACACTTTTGTGGCGGAGGCAGGCATGAGTCTTTCCGGCGGCCAGCGCCAGCGCGTGGCCATCAGCAGAGCCCTGCTGAAGAATGCCGATGTCCTGATTCTCGACGATGCTACCAGCGCTCTAGATTTTGGCACAGAGGCAGCTCTTCAGAAGAAGCTGCGCGAGAAATACCGCGATGTAACAAAGATCATCATCGCGCAGAGGATCGTATCCGTACAGAATGCGGACAGGATCGCTGTCATAGATGACGGACGGATCCTGGACTGCGGAACACATGATGAACTGATGAGCAGGTGTCCCGCTTATATGGCAATTTACGAGTCACAGCTCGGAGAAGGAGGCGCAGCATGAGCCAGCAGGGCAGCGGAGCATCTTCTTATAAATCAACTACCGTGCAGCGCGGCTTTGGCAGAGGACCGATGGCAGGACGTGGTGCACCGGTGGAAAAGCCAAAAGACAGGAAAAAGACGCTGATCAGGCTTCTGGGCTATTTTCTCGAATTCCGCGGGGAACTCGCCGCACTGATGATCCTGGTTGTTGTCGGAGTTGTCGGTACTGTGCTGGCGCCTCGCTATCAGAGCAGCGCCATCGACGCGATCGTCGGAAAGGAATTTGACGCGGTGCCGCATTTTCTCCTGATCATGCTGGCAATGTATCTGCTGTACGGGGCGTCCATGCTGGCACAGGGGTACTTAAGCGCGGTCCTTAGCCAGAAGATGACGGGGAAGATCCGATCCGACCTGTTCTCAAGGATCGTTTATCTGCCGATCAGCTATACGGACGCAAACTCGCACGGCGACCTGATCAGCAGGATGACCAACGATGCTGATAATATCTCCAATGTCATCTCCCAGTCGATCAGTTCCATGTTCTCCGGAATTCTGACCCTGATCGGAACCGTAATGATGATGCTGTGGTATAACGCGGCATTGGGACTCCTTACCTGCTCGACGGTCATCCTGACCCTTATTGTCACGAAAATTCTGACCAAATACATGCGGCGCTATTATGTCAGAAGGCAGGCACTGCTCGGTTCGCTTAACGGCACGGTCGAGGAGATGGTGACCAACTGCCGTACGGTCACGGCTTATAATCTGCAGGACAAGGTAATCACGGATTTTGTCAAAACGGCTGACGATCTCACCAGAACGGGCATCATCGCGGAGACGATCGGCGGCAGCATGGGACCGGTCATGAATATGTTCAACAACGTCTCGTTTGTTGTCGTTGCCGTTTTTGGCGCATGGTTTGCCCTGCAGGGATATATTTCCGTCGGCGTCATTTCCGCTTTTATCATTTACGCAAAGCAGTTTTCAAGGCCGATCAACGAACTGGCGCAGCTCTACGGGCAGATCCTGACGGCACTGGCCGGCGCCGAGCGTATTTTTGCCGTACTGGATGAAGCTCCTGAAGATCTGGAAGGTGAGAAAATCACAGAAGATGCGGAAGGTGTTATCGAATTTAAGAATGTGAATTTCTCTTATGTGCCGGGAAAGCAGATCATCTCCGATTTCTCCCTGAAAATAGAATCCGGGAAGAAGATCGCCCTGGTCGGATCTACCGGAAGCGGCAAGACCACAATCATCAATCTGCTGATGCGTTTTTACGATATCGACAGCGGAGAGATCCTGCTCGACGGGAAAAACATCCGGGATCTTGCCCTGAAAGATCTTCGGAACCAGATCGGCATTGTCCTGCAGGACACAGTTCTGTTTTCCGATACGGTCAGGGCGAATCTGACCTACGCGCAGCCGGATATTTCTGAGCAGGCGCTGGAGAATGCAGTGAAGCGGACCAGGTGCGACAGGGTGATCCGCGCGCTTGCGGACGGATATGACACAGTCCTTTCGGGATCAGGCGCAGGCCTCTCCCAGGGGCAGCGCCAGCTTCTTGCGATCGGGCGCGCCTTCCTGTCGCATCCGCAGATCCTGATCCTGGACGAAGCGACATCGAGCGTCGATACCCGCACTGAAAAATATATCCAGGACGGCATGGCACAGCTGATGCAGGGCAGGACATGCCTGATCATCGCGCACCGGCTCTCAACGATCCGGGATGCCGACCAGATCATCGTCATGGATCACGGACGCATTGCCGAGAGCGGCAGCCACGAAGCGCTTCTGGAAAAGCGCGGTAAATATTATGATCTTTACATGACGCAGTTTGCAGGGCTTGCGACGTAAATGCAGGACCGGCATTGGCAGGAGCAGAAGATCCTGAAGATTCTATCTGTTTTGGAATATATCCGGGGAATCGGGATTTGAAAGTCCGACAGGAGCCTGTAGTAAAATAGTGACAGTTCAGATTACAGACTGAGCTGTCCTTATTTTTCACTTTTCCAATGATGCCGAAGCACATAGTGCGCAGGCATGCACAGCGGAAATACGCGAGGGCGTTTTCTGCTGATCTTTCATGGAGGTACATCAGATGGAGGGACACAAAAAACCGCATATGCCGCCGATGATGGAGAGAGCCGAGTGGAAAGATCTCGGAGACGGTATTTATAACATTGCCAGTCCGCCGGTGGGGTTTCAGCAGTATGTCGTCATCGGCATGGAAAGGGCTGCCCTGATCGATACAGGGATGGGGATCGGTTCCATCGCGGATGTTGTTAAGCAGATCACGGATCTTCCGGTCATAGTGATCAACACACACGGGCATCCGGATCATGCGGGCGGAAACGCGGAGTTTGCTCCCGCCCTGATCAATCCCTCAGACAGGGATGTTTTTGAACAGATGACAACGCTGGAATTCCGCAGGCAGGATGTCGCGCGTATGCCGGGCGGTGAAAAATGGGCAGAAAAGCTGCAGCCCCAGGGACCGGAGCCGGTCGATGCCGAGGACGGGCAGATCATAGATCTCGGGGGACGCGAACTGGAGCTGATGTTTGCGCCGGGGCATACTCATGGCAGCATGTTTGTAATAGACATTGCTACCGGCACTGTTTTTACCGGCGATAATGTCCAGCCCATGACAACGGCGCTTCGCGAGTGGAACTCGTCCACCGTGGAGGATCTGTACGAGTCGCTGTTAAAGCTCAGGGAGAAAAATCCGACGCGCCTTCTCTCCGGCCATCGTCCGAATGACAGCGCACCGGAGCTGCTGGAGCGCAAGATCGCCTGCGCGAAGGCGATCCTGGACGGCGCGGAAGGCGAAAAGAACGAGAGGATGGGAAACGTCACATACATTTATGAGTATGAAGGGACTTCCATCGAGTATACGCCGGAGCGGATTCACAGATAAATGAGACAGGGGGTCAGGTGAGACACGGGGACAGGCACTTTGCCCCGTGTCTCACCTGACCCCCTGTCTCATCCCTCCTTCATTCCGCAAACATTTCCCGCATCTCATTGATAAAGCTGATCTCGGCAAGGTGCAGATGTTTCCCTTTTTCATAGCACACAGCCAGCATTGGGGCGAAGGATTTCACGGGAATCTCCGCAATTATAAGGTCATCTGTCTCGGGACCCGGTGCGAAAATGCGCGAAGCGATGCTCAGCGGCATCAGCATGACGCCGGTTCCCTGCCGGCACATCTGCGCGTTCAGTTCCCCGCTTTCGGAAGAGAAACCGAACCGGGGAGAAATATGAAATTCATCAAGAGCAAGGGCGATGTCTCTCGTTGTCTGTCCCAGACGGTCGGTCAGCTGTAGGAAGGGCATGGAGGAGACAAGAGAAAGATCGCCGCTTTGCAGGAGCTTTTCTTTTATCCCGGGCCAGGTATGTCCGTATGTCTGCAGCGCGAGTGTCTCCCGGAAGACGGCGCAGTAAGGGTCATGGGGAATAATGGGAACGGTCTCCAGCTCGGAATGAATGGGCAGGTAGCTCAGATACAGATCCACATGCAGCATGTTATGGACGATATCGGAGTGCTGCCGCTTTATGACATCTGCCTCGTATTGGGGATATTTTTCCCGGTAGCGGCGCAGGAGTTCAGACAGATACGGCGGTATGGCGTATGTCGGGATACCGATGGAGATATGACTGCGCCTGGTGGAAGTCACGTTCCGGATATTGTTGATCATGCGGTCATAGTCCGACAGGATCCGTTTTCCGCCCTCATAGAGACATTCGCCTGCAACCGTCATCGTCAGCGGCGTCGTCCGTTTGAACAGGGGAACACCCACTTCTTCTTCCATTTTCTTGAGATGCTCACTCAGCGCCTGCTGAGAGACGAAGAGCTTGCGCGACGCTGCACTGACGCTCTGCTCTTCTGCGATCACGATAAAATACCGGATATTTAGAAAATTCATATCTTACCCCGTTCCTGGTATACCACCAGATTGCTTTTCCAATATACCGTCACGCAGCCAGAGACATAAAAAAGAACAAAATTACGAGGGAAAGTGCTGTGCCAAGATAAACCAGATATGCCCGGTTGAGCCGGAAGACCGCCCTTCGTTTTCTTTTGAGTACAGCAGGATCCGTGTTCTTCTCAGAACCGGAATTCCTCCTGTCAACGGCGCGTTTATTCAGAATCATCCCCGGAACGGAAACGGCAGCCAGTATGAGGCCTGCAATTGTACTCATGGCAAGACCGGTGGAGGAAAGATTCTGCATCAGGTGCCGCAGTCCGAGGTGACGGCCGTACCTGCTATAATTGCTGATCTCAACGGCGGTCATGGCGAGCAGGATCAGAATGAAAAATATATAGATGATCCTGGAAAGCCTTGGCAGAAGAGGCTTTTCATAAACAGAGATCAGGTACTCCTCTTTGCGTCTGACCGGCTGGTCATGTACAGGATTCTGCTTGTCGGAATCGAATCCTCTGTTATCGGTCTTCATAAAACTCCTCCTCTGAAAAATCATGTCCGGATGCTGCACATTCTGCCTCGCATGCCGCACTCCATATGATTTGACCGCATGAAAAAAGGCGGCTGATTACATAGTAGCATAAGTCTGCAAAGTCTTCAAATATAATGGTTTTTCACTGACACAAGCAAATGCTTGTGACATACAAGGAGCTTCTGTGTTAGACGGGGGAAATCTGACAAGTTAACATGATTTCAGAACAAAGAAATGGAGAGGCCGGCAGGACAGGCAACTCTCACGCAGGTTCAAAAACATATGGAGGGAAAAATGAAGAAAAGATTTTTAGCAGCATTACTGGCAGGAATGATGGCTGTCATGACGGCAGCCTGCGGTTCTACCGGTTCTACACAGGGCACCGCCTCCCAGGAGGCAGCACCGGCACAGGCGGAAGCGTCACAGGAAAGCGCAGCATCTGCAGCAGAGGCAGCACCCGTTGATCCCGGCACGCTCAAGGTCGGCATTTATGGTGGCCTGGATTCCCTGAATCCCTGGACAAGCGGCCGTATTACCAAGGATATGGTCACCTACGTCCTCTATGAAACACTGGCATGCTGTGAGAACGGATCAACAGAGATCGAAGAGATCCTCCTCAAGGGATGGGAACAGAAGGATGATGTCACGTATGACTGTGAAATATATGACTATATCACAGATGCGGCAGGAAATAACATCAAGGCTGACGATGTAGTTTTCAGTTTTGAGAAATATATGGAAAACTGGGCGACAAGCGTTGATTCCATCGAGGCCACAGGGAATTATACATTCACCCTGAAGATGAAGACAACGGCAGCAGGCGCGTTCGAATACATCGTCTGCAAGGTCCCGATCGCAAGCAAAGCTGCATTTGAGGCAAGCCCGGACGGATTCGCGACTACTTCCTGCGGTACATCGCAGTACACCTGCGCAGGCGGCAATGATTATGTCAACGGTACTACGATCATCATACGCAAGACAGACAGCTACTGGCAGACGGATGAGAACCTGATCTATCCCGGAAGTGTCGCCGAGAGCGATACCATCGAGTTTGATATTCTTTCCGAGCCCACACAGATGGCTCTTGCGGTAGAGAACGGAACGATCGATTTTGCGCAGTATGTCAACACATCCATGCTGGATGAAGTCAGCGCTTATGAGGGAATGACAATTGCATCCGTTCCTTCTTCCGAGGACAGAGGCATTATGTTCTGCATGACAGAAGACAGCCCGTTCTACAATGATCTTGCGCTTCGTCAGGCAGTCCTGTACGCGATCGACAACGAAGCAGTCGCAGAGGCCTGCGGATATGGCTACGGTTCTCCTGCGAATGTCACCTGCGGCAATCCCGAGCTGACGGTCGGCTATGATGCCTCCTGGGAGACAAGCCCATACGCTTATGATCCCGAGAAGGCAAAGGAGCTCCTTGCCCAGTCCAATTACGACGGCAGAACGCTTCGACTGCTCTGCAACAGCAACGCGACGATCACCATGATGTGGCAGATCATCCAGGCCAACCTCATCGAGGTCGGAATCAACGCAGAGCTGAGCGTCGTTGAAGGAACGACTTACGGCGCATACAGAGACGGTACCAGCGGGCAGTATGACCTTGCCTATGCAGGACCCGGCAACGGCGGCTATGTAACCTCCGATCTCTGGAACACACTGTTTAACAGGAACAACTATGAGTCCGGCAGAACATGGGCAGGACTTCTTGATGACACGCTGCAGGAAAAATACGATGCGATCGCAGCTCCTGACGGTTATACGCAGGAGAACCTGAACGATTTCTATAACTACATCACTGAGAATGCCCTGTACTACAAGATCTACGATCTGCCTGAGTATTGCGCATACAAAGAGGCAAATATCACAGGTTACTTCAGTGACTGGAACAGATTCATCAGAGCCAATACGATCAGGAAGGCTCAGTAACTGCCTTCTGCAGCGGAAAGCCAGAAACTGATTATATAGCGGGAGTTATTTTCAAAAGCTCCCGCTATATTTTTAAAAAGATCCTGTGAGCAGCAAAAGCGCGGCCGGCGTTGCAGAGCCTGCATCGCGCCTGACTCACAATAACAGGGGGCGATTATGCTTAAATACATTTTAAAAAGGATCCTGCTGATGATCCCCGTCATCCTCGGCGTTGTCATTCTGGTCTTTACACTGATGCAGCTGACACCCGGAGATCCCGCGCAGGTCATCCTCGGTCCCACGGCGACCTCAGAACAGATCAATGAGCTGCGCAATGAAATGGGACTGAATGATCCTTACATCGTACAGCTGGGCAGATATCTGTACCAGGTGTTCCTGAAAGGAGATTTCGGGACATCCTATATAAGCAATATTTCAATTACAACAGAGCTGATGCAGCGCTTTCCCAAGACATTGATCTTTGCGGTGGCAGGCATGGTTCTCTCACTTGGAATTGGTATACCGCTCGGCGTTAACGCGGCGGTCAAACAGAATTCACTGGCAGACTACGGATCCATGACACTGGCACTGATCGGAACTTCGATGCCGGGCTTCTGGTTTGCCCTGGTCCTGATCCTTCTTTTCTCCGCGAAACTCGGCTGGCTTCCGGCCTACGGTACCGGCGGATTAAAGTACTGGATCCTCCCGATCGCTTCCACCGCGTTTGCCGGAATTACCACCATGGCGAGGCAGGTCCGATCAGGAATGCTGGAAGTCATTAATTCCGACTATATCACGATGGCAAAGTCAAAGGGAGTTTCAAAGAAGAACGTGATCTACAGGCATGCGCTTCCAAACGCGCTGATCCCCGTAATCACAGTCGCCGGCATGAGCTTCGGCTCAAGCCTTGGCGGAACGCTGATCGCGGAGACGATTTTCTCCATACCGGGCGTCGGCGTTTATATCGTCAATGCAGTCAATAACCGTGATTATCCCGTTGTCCAGGGCGGAGTTATCCTGCTGGCGGTCGCATTCTCACTGATCATGCTGGCATGCGATCTGCTGATGGCAGCCATCGATCCGAGAATCAAGGCACAGATCACAGGCGGGAAGAAGAGGGGGAAGAAATGAGCCGGGCTGCAGTTATGGAAAAACAATCCAATGAAGCAAAGAAACAGAATCAGTTTCTGGAGGTGATGAAACGCCTGTCCTATAACAAAGGCGCCATGGTCGGCCTGATCCTGTTTCTCCTGGTCGTGCTGGTCGCGATATTCGCGCCGGTGCTCGCACCTTACGATTACGCAAAGATCAACATCAAGGACCGCTGTCTTGCGCCCTGCGCACAGTATATCTTCGGAACGGACCACATGGGCAGAGATATTCTGAGCAGAGTCATGTACGGGGCAAGGTATTCCCTGCTGATCGGCGTAGGTTCGGTTATTTTCTCCGCTGTATTCGGCGTCATTTTCGGATCGATCGCAGGCTTCTACGGCGGAAAGTGGGATAACCTGATCATGCGCCTGTGCGATGTCATTCAGTCCATACCCGGAATGATCCTCAACATCGCGCTGGCATGCGTCTTGGGTCCCGGCGTTTATAATACGATCCTCGCCCTCGGAACGGAGGGTATTGCAGGAACGGCGCGCCTGATGCGCTCCTCGATCCTCAATGTAAGAAAGATGGAGTACATGGATGCGGCGCGAATGAGCAACTGTTCCAATCCGTTTATTATTCTGAAGCATGTCCTTCCGAATACTTTCGCACCGATCCTTGTACAGGCGACCATGGGCGTCGGCGCCAGGATCATGATGGCAGCTTCCATGAGCTACATCGGTATAGGCGTGCAGCCGCCGACCCCTGAGTGGGGCGCGATGCTCTCTGACAGCCGTGATTTCCTGATGAAGTATCCGTACATGTGTCTGATTCCCGGCGTAGCGATCATGATCGTCGTTCTGGCGCTCAACCTGCTGGGTGACGGACTGCGCGACGCGATGGATCCTAAGCTGAAGAAATAATTACTGCGATGTTCCGCGGAACCTGGCAGGTGTCAATATAAAGTGGGGAAATAAAATGAGTGCAGAAGCCTTTTTACAGGTGAATAACCTGAAAGTGGAATATATCACAAAAGAAGAAACGGTATACGCCGTAAACGATGTCAGCTTTCAGCTGGAAAAAGGAAAGGTACTGGGGCTGGTCGGCGAGACCGGTGCGGGAAAAACAACGATCGCAAGGACCATTTTAAGGGTTTTACAGTCACCGCCGGGAACGGTCATGGACGGCTCCATTAAGATCGAGGGCGTGGACGTCCTGAAGCTCTCCGAGGAGGAAATGGAAAAGATCCGCGGCAAGAAGATCACCATGATCTTCCAGGACCCGATGACTTCCCTGAATCCGGTCATGACGGTCGGAGAACAGATCTCGGAAGTCATAGCTCTTCATAATGACATTCCTTCCTCAGAGGTCAGGAAAAGGGCTGAGGAGATGCTGGAAACAGTCGGAATCCCGGCGGAGCGCTATGATGAGTATCCGCATCAGTTTTCCGGCGGCATGAAGCAGCGCGTTGTGATCGCAATCGCTCTTGCGTGCGAACCGGATCTGCTCCTTGCAGATGAGCCTACGACAGCACTGGATGTCACGATCCAGGCGCAGGTCCTTGAGCTGATGAAGGAGCTGAACAAAAAGAACAATACGACAACGATCCTGATCACGCATGATCTCGGCGTCGTTGCGGAAATGTGCGACGATGTCGCAGTCATCTACGCGGGAGAGGTCGTGGAGTCGGGAAAGCTGGAGGATATTTTTCTTCACCCTGCCCATCCCTATACAGTCGGTCTGTTCGGCGCGCTGCCCAGGCTCGATGAAGACGTCGAGTGGCTCAGCCCTATCGAGGGACTTCCGCCGGATCCGACGGATCTTCCGGAAGGATGCAAGTTCAGCCCCAGATGTCCGAACTGCACAAAGGAGTGCAGACACTGGGATGTCCATCTGGATGAGATCGCACCCGGGCATTTTGTCAGATGCATTCACGCAAAGGGGGAGGATAAATAATCATGGCAAAGCTGGTTGAGATCAACAATCTGAAAAAATACTATAAGACTCCCCGCGGAACCGTGCATGCGGTCGACGATGTGACATTCCGCATCGAAAAGGGGAGGACGATGGGAATCGTCGGGGAATCCGGATGCGGAAAATCCACTTTAGGAAGAATGCTGGTGCACCTGGAGGAAAGCACTGCCGGAGAGATCATCTTTGACGGAGAGGATGTCACGCAGCTTACTGACCGCGATATGAAAAAATTCCGCGAACATTCCCAGATCATTTTCCAGGATCCTTATTCATCACTGGATCCCAGATACACGGTTGCGGATTCCATCAGGGAGCCGATGGTCGTCTCCGGAAAATATTCAAGGGCTGAGGCTGAGGAGAGGACCAAAATGCTGATGGATCTGGTCGGCATTGCGCCAAGGCTCAGGCTTGCCTACCCGCATGAACTGGACGGAGGCAGACGACAGAGAGTCGGTATTGCCCGCGCGCTGGCACTGGATCCGGAATTCATCGTCTGCGATGAGCCTGTATCCGCGCTGGATGTCTCCATTCAGGCACAGATCCTGAACCTGCTCAAAAAACTGCAGCAGGAAAAGAACCTGACCTACATGTTCATCACACATGACCTGTCGGTCGTAAAACATATTTCCGATGATATCTGTGTCATGTATCTCGGACAGCTGGTGGAGACCAGTCCTTCTCACGATCTGTTTGTAAAACAGTACCATCCTTACACGAAGGCCCTGCTCTCGGCGATCCCTTCGACAGATATCTATAACAAAATGAACCGGATCGTACTCAAGGGCGAGATCACGTCTCCAATCGATCCGAAACCGGGCTGCCGGTTTGCGGCGAGGTGTCCTTATGCGTGTGAGCAGTGCCACCAGCCCCAGAAGCTCGAGGAAGTGGAGCCGGCCCATTTTGTCGCCTGCTGCAAAGTCAGGGAGATCAACGAGCTCAAGAAATAACGTTATTTATTCCTTTACGGAATCGATCCCGGATTATCCAGATTGATGCCGTGATATCACTATGGAATACTATGAGTACTAGATAAAATGCGCGAGACAGAAATCAGAAGAACCGGGGGCAGAGCCGTCTTATACCGGCGAGCCGGAACCAGGGGAGTATCCAAGTATGAACAATAAAAAAACGTACCTTTATGTAGGCAACTGGAGCTTCGAAGCAAACCCTTCGAAGGGGAAGGGAATTTCCGTCTTCGAATATGAACCGGAAACCGGAGACTTAAGGCTTCAGGAGACGATCTGTAAGGATGTGGCAGCAGGACAGCTGTATCTGGATGCACAGAAGGGGATCCTCTACAGCAACGATGAATGCGGAGAGCGCAGGGGGGAGATCGGCGGAGGCGGATACCTGCTGGCCTTCCGGATCGATCCTGAGACGGGAAGCCTTGTTTTCCTGAACAGGAAGGAATCGCTCTCACCGGAGCCGTCCTATATTTCTCCGGATAAATCCGGACAGTACCTGATTACCTGCCACTGCGCTGACCCGTTCCATGTGACAAAAGTCGTGAAAAACGAAGACGGTTCCTTCGGCAATGAAGTCCTGTATGACGATGCCGCAGTGGTGATGTTCCGGATCAACTCTGACGGAAGCCTCGGGGAAGTCAGCGATGCCGTGGTCACTGAATCGGCCGGATGCAAGGGACCGCATTCCAAGAGAAGCGTCGATCCTGTTTCCGGGCATATCCAGCTTGTGCGTGTGATCTCACGTCTTCATGCCGTAGTGGCAAGCCCCGACAAAGAGATCCTTGTCGTCTGCGACAAGGGAATGGACCGCGTTTATGTTTTCAAAGTCGATGCGGATAAGGGGAAGCTGGTCCGGACAGATATGTGGGAGGCGCCGGAAGTGGCATGTTTTCCCCGCTATGCGGCCTTCCATCCGCAGGAGAACTACCTCTATGTAAACAATGAGAATTATGCGATGGTCAACACGTTTGTGTATGACAGCGCGGAAGGGAAGATCAGGCGGACAGCTTCCACCTATCTGCTCGAGAAGGACCCGGGCTTTGTGGAAGGCAAGCCCGTTGGAGCACAGGATATTATGGTCCATCCAAACGGGAAGACCCTTTACTGCACGCTGTGCGGACTGAATCTGATCGTGGTCTGCCGGCTCGGTGATGATGGCGTCCCGGTCCCTGTACAGAGGATAGACAGCAGAGGCAGCCTTCCAAGAGGACTTGCACTCTCGCCGGATGGCAGGTTCCTTCTCTCCGGAAACATGGTCTCGGGGGATATTACCCTGTTTGCCTGTGATGAAGAGGGAATGCTGAAAGACACCGGAAAAACATTTGAAGCGGTTTCACCGTCCGCCATGCGCTTTTATACGGCGGACTGAAAAGACAGAAGGTCAGTGGGACAAGGGGTCTGTCCCCTTTGTCCCAAATGAGACATAGGGGACAGACCCTTTGTCCCAAAAAGGAGGAGAAAATGAGCTACAAGACGATGCAGGAGTTGAATCCTGTAGAAAAGAACATGCCGTTGGCAAAATACTATTACAACTATCCCATGAAGGATCTGCCGCAGGACGTCAAGGATGTGATCCTCGGCCATCCGATGGATCCGAAGGATGCAATCCAGCCGCAGAACTTTACCGACTGGCTGCTGCCCGTAGGCGAGTACAACAACCACGAGAACGGATACTGCATGCTGGAGGACGGCACAGGCTATATCGCTACCTATATGAAGATCCCGGAGAATGTGGAAGTGCGTAAGATGTTCTGGTACATGAACTGGCTGAATTTCCATTCAAAGAGCCAGCCTGCCGGTACCGGTAATATCCGGTACAAGATCTGGAATCCGGCCGACCACTGGGATCATTATTTTATCAACTGGGAAGATAAGTCCGAGGGTGTCCATACGACGGAAAGCCTGGACCTTGGCGAGGGTGACCGCCAGTATGACACGATCCGCCACTCCTTCAATCTGCGCGAGTACGGTCTGACACAGGAGAAAATAGACAGGATCAACGACAATCCTTACGGCTATAAGTGCCCCGAGACTTCTGACTTCGAGTCCTTTGACGAGGCGGGCTTCCATCTGACGCTCGGACAGATCCGACCCCGCGTGGAAGGCGGCTGGGAGAGACGCAGCATCGAGTGGATCGGTTGGCGTCCGAAGAACGGGAAACTTGTCCGTGAGCCCAGAACCAAATGCGATGAGGCCTATCTTCGCAAGGTGGCATACCACACGCTGATCGAGTGGTATCACATGATGGATTTCATCAACGATCTCTGGGAGGAGTACCACGATCTTCCGAATGATGCTGACTAAGCAGCAGGACTTCTCCTGAAAATCGGTAATAATAACATCCTGCCGCCGCTCTTTGTCGGAATGACCTGCAGACAATAAGAAGAGGTAATAACAATGCTGAAATTTACATACGACATCCCTGAACTGACACCGGAGGAAAAGGCCCTCCCTGTATCTAAATATTACACGGATTATCCGCTGCACTATCCCAATCCGCTGTATTCCCAGCTCCTGGATCTGGGCGCCATGGATCCCGCAGATGCGATCCCGGTGGAAAACTGGCTCGATCTGCTGCAGCCTTACGGATACGGAAAGATTGAATACGGCTACTGCATGATGCCGGAGGGATACGGCTATATTGCCAATTATTCCACACTTCCGGGAAACATCACGCCGGAGATGCGCATGTGGTATGTCCGCTGGATGAATATTCATTCCAGGCATCTTCCGGAGGGCGTCGGCAATATCCGCTACAAGCTCTGGAACCAGATGGATCATATCGATCACGGCCTTGTGGACGGTGACATGAAGAAGGGCATCTATACACTGGAGACCCTGGATATGGGAAAGAGTCCGAAGGAGACGGCGATTCGATCGGTCAGGCATAATTTCGATGTGCGCGATTACGGATTCCCTGAGGAAAAATACCAGGAGCTTATGGATGCCGGCGTGGCGATCACTTCCTGCTGGGAATCCTTTGACTGCCCCGGCGCGCATCTTGTCCTCTCCGTGACAAGGCCCTGCCCCCTGGGAGGCGTAGAGACCTGCTCCCGCGAGTGGATCGGCTATAAGGCGGAGAACGGAAAGATCATCCGGGATTATGAAACCCCGGAATTCATGCTCTGCGAGCAGTACCTGCGCGACGTGCAGATCCATAATACCGTCGAACAGCAGCATCTGGCGACGTTCCTGCCGGATCTCTATGCGGAGTATAAGGACCTTCCGAAAGATGCGGACTGAGGTCATTTCCAGAGCTGTCATATCATTTATTCGCATGTGGAATAAGTCGCTCGAAATGAAAATTGAGCAGGGAAAGACAGATTGATACACTATACTTGCAGGCAGTTCAAAAGCTTCTGGGATCGCCGGCTGCGGCATGTTCCGGCACAGCTGTTCCGGAAGCAGAAAATAAACAAATGTTCAAGGAGGTTATATATGAAAAGAAAAGCCATTGCACTGATTCTTGCAGCATCGATGGCGGCACTGGCATTGACAGGATGCGGAGGCGGCTCTGCAGCTTCTTCCTCATCCGAAGCAGCTCCCGCAGCAGAAACCGCGGTGGCAGCTCCCGCAGCAGAGGCAGGCACGGCAGCAGAAGGCGCGAGCGCGCAGATCCAGACAGAAGCAACTTCGGATGATGTTGTTTCCGCACAGGTCGATGTATTCAACATCGCCAGCGACCGTGATCCCACAGATCTGGGACCCTGGGCCGGTAATATGGGCGGCGCAAGCGCACAGATCCCGGTCGTTTACCAGACTCTTATGATCATGGAACTGAACAAGGACTGGGAGCCCTGCCTTGCAAAGTCCGTCACCAAGGTGGACGACAAGACCTATGATGTCGAGCTGTTCGACTACATCACGGATTCCGAGGGCAACAAGCTGACCTCCAGCGATATCGTATTCGGCGTTGAGACAGCAAAATCCATCGGCAGAGTGGCAGCGACAAAGGTCGTTGAATCCATCGAAGTCAAGGACGATTACAATTTCACTGTTCACTTCAGCGACAACTTCGCGATGGGCGATGACCAGGGCTTCTTCTGCCAGACATTCTTCGTCACACAGGCGTCCTATGAGGCAGAGGGCAACGGCATGAGCCAGCACCCGATCGGCACGGGCCCTTATAAGCTCAAAGAGTATGTGGGCGGTTCCGTGATTTCTTTCGAGAAGAGAGACGACTACTGGCAGACAGATGCGCAGTACATCGCAAGAAGCTCCGAGGCTCATGCTGATCTGATCAACTTCCAGATCATCACGGAGGCTACGCAGAGGGCGATCGCCATCGAAAACGGCTCTCTTGATTATGGCTCAGTCGCCCTGAATGACAAGCAGAGACTTGAGTCCGAAGGCTACGGCATCGTGCCCGTACCGGACAATCTTACTTACATGATGTTCATGAACATGGATCCGGCTTCCGATGTCGCAGGCAGCAAAGAACTCAGACAGGCTCTTTACTATGCTCTCGACAACGCGCAGATCGCAGCTCTGTATACGTCTGCGGATGCCGTGCCGGTCTATGATATCTCCAACAGCAACTACACGGATTACTATGAGGAAGAGTATAAGGCAGAAGATAACTACTATCAGTATGATATTGCCAAGGCACAGGATCTGCTGAAGGCATCCGGCTATGATACTTCCAAGCCTCTGAAGCTGATCTGCAGCTCCGACCAGGGTTCCATAGAGATTGCAGAGATCATCAAGACCTTTTGGCAGCCGCTCGGCATCAATGTTGAGATCGAATCCTACCAAGGCAACCTTATGAGCGACATCGCGGCAGATCCCGCAAACTGGGATGTCTATCTGCTCCAGTATGCATCCACAGACTACGCAGTGAACGTCTGGGAGAAAGTCCTGAACAAGGCAAAATACGCATGGGGCGGTACGATCAATTTCGTCATGGATGAAGAAGTACAGAATCAGTTGGCACTCGTCAGAACAGCTGACGGCCACACGAAGGAAAACGTCATTGCAATGCATGACTACCTCGTAGATCAGGCATGGTGCATGGGCCTGGTGCAGGGAATCCAGTATTACGCCTGCAGCGATAAGCTGGATGTCAATAACGTAGTTATGTCCGATCAGAGAATCATCCGTCCCAATGCAACCATCTTCAAATAATGGCATAGAGCAACAGGACTGAATTTTAGCGTTATAAGAACGCTGCCGGGCGGCGAAGAGCTGCCCGGTTTTTTATACCGGCGAAATCCTTTCCTGCCGTACTTTAAGAGGACAGCAGGCAGAAGGTCTTTCATAAAGGGAGAGTTATGATATGGCGAAATATATCATCAAACGACTGATCATGTGCATACTCGTTGTCTTCTGCGCATCGATCATCATATTTACGATCATGTATTTTGTGCCGGGCGATCCGGTCGAGATCATGATGGGTGCCAACGCATCCGTTGAAGACAAGAATCTGATGCGCGAGCAGATGGGGCTCAATAAGCCCTACATCGTTCAGCTCGGCAATTTCCTCTATAATACGTTCCTGAAGCTGGATCTCGGTGTTTCTTATACCTATAACCAGCCGATCACGGCAGAGATGATCAAGAGATTTCCCAGGACCCTGATGATCGGAGTTCTGTGCATTATCGTTGACGTTATCGTTTCTATTCCGCTCGGCATCCAGGCAGCCCTGAAGCAGGGAAAATGGCAGGACCGCCTGAGCACGATCTTCGCCATGGCCTGTGTTTCCGTTCCGGACTTCTGGTTCGCCCTGATGCTGGTCATCATTTTCTCACAGAAGCTCAAGCTCCTGCCCTCTTATGGTATCGGCGGACCTAAATACTATATCATGCCCGTTATGGCCGGCGCTCTGGCCGGTATCGGCGGTCTTCTCCGGCAGACCCGTTCCGGTATGCTGGATGTCATGAAGTCGGATTTCGTCACGACGGCAAGAGCCAAGGGCGTTGAAGAGAAGAAGGTCATCAGCAAGCATATGCTTCCCAATGCGCTGATCCCGGTTATTACCGTTATCGGAGGACATTTCGGAAGGGCTGTCGCAGGTACTGTCATTATTGAACAGATCTTTTCCATTCCCGGTATAGGGCAGTACATGCTCAATGCAGTTAACTCGAGAGATTATCCAGTCATCCGCGGCGGCGTAGTACTGCTGGCGCTGACGACCAGTGTCATCATGCTGGTTGTTGATCTCGTTTACGCAATGATCGATCCGCGCATCAAGGCGCAGTACGCCGGAAAGGCAGGGCAGTAAAAATGGCAAAAACTATGACAAATGCTGCCGGCGCACAGCAGGTTTATAAAAAGGAATCCCAATTCCAGCAGGTCTTAAAGCGCCTTTCCCAGAACAAATTTTCCATGGTCGGACTGGCAATCGTGATCCTGATCATTCTGGCGAGTATTTTTGCTCCTTTCCTGACACCGTATAATCCGGACGCTTTTGATGCGATGAATTCCTTCGCCGGAAGCTCTGCGGCCCACCCTCTCGGATGTGACAAGTTCGGAAGAGATCTCCTGACAAGGCTTCTTTACGGCGGCCGCTATTCCCTGGCTCTTGGTTTTCTTGCAGCCGCTGCGAGTGCGGTAATCGGCCTGATTCTGGGAACTGTGGCAGGATACTTCGGGGGCTGGGTCGACAACCTGGTCATGCGTTTCCTTGATGTCCTCCAGGCAATCCCCGGAATGCTCCTCTCCATCTGCATTGCGACAGCCCTGGGAAACGGCTTCGGCAATACCATTGTTGCCCTTTCCATAGGCGGTGTCGCGGGTATTACGAGAATGCTCCGCGCAAGGATTCTGAGTGAAAGGAAATGTGAGTACCTGGAAGCAGCTGCGTCCATCAACTGTTCCACGAACAGGATCATGTTCAAGCATCTGCTGCCCAACACGGTTTCGCCCGTTATCGTCAATATCACCATGGGTATCGGCGCCACCATTATGCAGGCGGCAGGGCTGTCCTACATCGGTTTGGGCGTTCCGGTAGGAACTCCTGAATGGGGCGCCATGCTTTCCGATGGCCGTGCGTATATCCAGAGTGCCCCGCATCTGCTGCTGTGGCCCGGCCTGTTCATTGCCATTACGGTTCTGGCTGTCAACATGGTCGGCGACGGATTGAGAGATGCCATGGATCCGAGACTGAAGAAATAAGGGGGATAAGGAAATGAGTGAAAAGTTTTTGCAGGTCAAAGACCTGGTCATCGAATATACCTCCGGAGGTCAGGTGATCCATGCCGTCAACGGTGTTTCTTTCGACCTTGAAAAGGGAAAGACGCTCGGCCTGGTCGGCGAGACCGGCGCGGGAAAGACTTCCATCGCCAAGGCGATCATCGGCGTCCTGCCGGATCCGCCCGCAAAAGTACGAAGTGGCGAGATCTTCGTGGAAGGCAAAGACCTTCTGAAGGCATCCGATGAAGAAATGTATGAGGTCCGCGGCAACAAGATCTCCATGATCTTCCAGGATCCCATGACGGCACTGAACCCGCTGATGACGATCGGCGACCAGATCTCCGAGGTCATCGCGATCCATTCCGGAGACGGAAATACGCAGGAAGCCAAAAAGAAAGCGATTGAGATCCTGAACATGGTCGGCATTACCGCGGAACGTTATGATGAATTTCCGTATCAGTTCTCCGGCGGCATGAAGCAGCGCGTTGTCATCGCGATTGCCCTGGCCTGCAATCCTGAACTGCTGCTGGCGGATGAGCCGACGACCGCTCTGGATGTCACAATACAGGCCCAGGTCCTGGAAATGATGAATGATCTGCGCGAGAAGCTGGGGACTTCCATGATCCTGATCACGCACGATCTAGGAGTTGTCGCCGAGATGTGCGACGATGTCGCCGTCGTCTATGCGGGCGAGATCATTGAAAAGGCGGACAAGGTGGAACTGTTCGACTATCCCACGCATCCGTACACGAACGGGCTGTTCGGTTCCCTTCCCATGATGGCAGTCGGTGAAAAGCGCCTGCACCCGATCGCGGGAATGATGCCGGATCCCACGAATCTTCCGGAAGGATGCAAATTCAGTCCCCGCTGTCCTTTCGCAACGGAGGAATGCCGGAAGGGAGAGATCCCGCTCAGGGAGATCGCACCCGGACATTACTGCCGCTGCCTGCATGCAGCCAGAAAAGAGACACCCGGATTTTCCGCATCTGCAGTCAGTGAAATGGTGACTGCAGGAAAGGAGGCCTGAGTTATGTCAGTACCTACGATAGAAGTCAAAAACCTGAAAAAATATTTCAATGTCCCCGGCGGAAAACTGCACGCCGTCGATGATATTTCCTTTACGATCGAAAAAGGACAGACCATCGGCGTCGTCGGAGAGTCCGGATGTGGCAAGTCCACCCTGGGAAGGACGATCATTCATCTGTTGGAGAGCACTGACGGACAGATCTTCCTGGACGGCATGGATATCACCAGGCTGAATGCCCATCAGCTGCGTGAGGCGAGAGAGAAGATGCAGATCATTTTCCAGGATCCGTATTCCTCATTGAATCCCCGCATGACAGTCGGTGAGATCGTCCGCGAGCCGCTGGAGCTCTCCGGACGCTTTAACAAAAAGCAGGTCGAGGAAGAGGCGGATAAGCTGATGGATCTTGTCGGGATCGAGACGAGACTGCGCAACTCCTATCCCCATGAGCTGGATGGCGGAAGGCGCCAGCGCGTAGGCATCGCCCGCGCCATTGCCCTGAAGCCGGAATTTATCGTCTGCGATGAGCCGGTTTCCGCTCTGGACGTATCCATTCAGGCACAGGTATTAAACCTGCTGATGGACCTGCAGGAGGAGTTCGGCCTGACCCTGATGTTCGTCACACATGATCTGTCGGTCGTAAGGCACATTTCCAATTCGATCGCGGTTATGTATCTGGGACAGCTGGTGGAGAAGGCGGAGACAGAGGATCTGTTTGAAGCGCCGCTTCATCCTTATACGAAAGCACTGCTGTCTGCAATTCCGTCTGTCGATGTTCATAATCCCAGCAAGCGTATCCTGCTCAAGGGAGAGATCACCTCAGCGATCAACCCTAAACCAGGCTGCCGTTTCCAGGGGCGCTGCCCGTATGCAACGGAAAGCTGTGCAAAGCAGCAGGAACTTACCGAAGTCAAGCCGGGACACTTTGTCTCCTGCTGCAGGGTGAAGGAAATCAACCAGCTGTAAGTGGATGAATGGATACAGCGTCCGGGGTGAACATAAGTACCGTGGACGCTGTATTCGCAGTTTATCGGATAATAGACGGACCGTAAGGCAAAAGGAGCCAGTTATGTCCTACAACAAGCAGTACCATCGCTTTTTCGAGGATTATGCGGAGAAGCTGGTAACGGATCCAAAGACCGGAAAAACGAGAATCAAGCGCATCTATACAGGCTGGTATTACAGGCATGATCTGGAAGACAGAGAATGGAAAATACTGAAATTGCGGTACATTCTGCTGTATATTTTTTCTCTGGCAGCCTTTCTGGTACTCGCGGCACAGCAGGGGGCGGAATCACCGGCGGCAGTTATCCCTCAAATGTTTGGAATACTTGCCTTTGTGTGGCTTGGATTTTATGTTGCAGCTTACGCGACACATAAGAGGATGATTGGCGTCAGAGCATACCGGGACAGAAAAACTCTCTGTTCAACGGCGGCAGGGGCAGCCATTCTTACCGGGATCCTGCTGGCGGAACAAATCTATACCATGATCAGCACATCTGATTTTTCTGCGCGTTTCTTTGCAGGAACGATTCTTGGGGCTGCCGCGGCAGCAGCATTGATCCTGCTGTTCCGCACGGAGTGGAATATGGAGTATATCCGGGTAGAGAATACGGCGGCCGCCGATGATGACAGTTACAACATCCGGAATATGGAGATGGAGGAAAGATAGGTGGGAGAATTCAAATGCGGAGCAGCGAAGCGCTGCATAACACCGCCGGCAGAACTTATTCCGGATCTGCGGGCATTAATGGACCAGCGCCTTGGCGCTGTGCTGGAGGATCTCTATGTGCGGGTGATCGCCTTGGAGAGCGATGGAAAACGGGCATTGTTTGTCTGTTTTGAACTGGATAAAGTGCCGCAGGAAAAACGTTATTATGAACTTCTTGAGAAAGCCGTCGGTGTCCCGGAAGAGAACATAACGCTGACAGCTGTTCACACTCATTCTGCTCCTATCAGCGGATACAGACCATTTGAAGGTCCTAATTTCATTGACAGGAAGCCGGCAGAAGTACAGAAAGCTACACATGCATTCGAGGATTTTGTCGCCGGGCAGCTTGAAGAGGCGGCAAAGGAAGCGGTGGAATCGCTTCAGCCGGCGAAAATGGGGATTGCCGCAGGTGAGAGTTTTGTTAATATCGACCGGAAACAGTGGTACGAGTATACAGACGAAAACGGCATGCGGCGAAGAATCCTTGCGCTTGGCAGGAATGCGGCGTCACCTGTTGACCACACGCTTACGATCCTCAGATTTGAGGATTTAACCGGAAAGACCATTGCAGTTCTGGTTCATTATCCCTGCCATTGCTGTATTATGCATACGAACCCGTGCGGAGGCGGCGGAATGCTCGGCATCGGGCCGGATCTGGGCGGTGCAGTCAGCGCAATGATGGAGAAGGATGATCCGGGAGCGGTCGTCCTGTGGTGCAGCGGCGCTGCGGGCGACGTCAATCCGATCATGCAGAATGAGATCTACTACCCTGATCCCGAAACGGGAAGACCGGTAACGGCGAAGATGCCGGGAGGAGACTGCCTGCACCTGCTGACGCTTTTATCCGCAAACCATTATGCGGATATCCGCCGCACCATGCGGGGAATGCGGTGTACGCAAACAGATGTGCCTGTCGGCGGCACTGTTGAATGGTCCAGAACGCAGGGACTGTTTGAGGAATATGAGATCCGGCTTCATATGCTGAGGATCGGTTCTGTGTATTTTCTCGGAGGGAGCGGCGAGTTTTACGGTCAGTATGCCAGGATCCTGCGCAGTATACTGCCGGAGAAGCATGCACTGATCGTCAATCATGAGGCAAGTCTAGCCGCTAATTCAGGGTATATCCTGGACACATATACGGAGAGTGCACCGGAGATGGATCTGCCGGGAACGAGGCATCTGAATATGCGGGCGGGGCTGGTTGAAAAGGATTTTGCGGAGCATGCGCTGCATATGTACGAGACCCTCAGATAACATAATCTGATCAGAAAGGGAGAATGATATGGCAACCATAAAAAAAGCAAAGGTCCTGGCGGAGCCGAGACCGGAAGGATTGAAGAGTGTCGGCGTGATTCTGGAATATGATTCACCCGTGAAGTATACAGAGAAGGATTTTATCGTAGAAGGCAGGGATGTGCTGGCGGCGGAAGCGGACGGCTGCAAAGTCACACTGACCCTGAATGACTGTGATGAAGCGCTGATGACTTACAAGCTGAACAGAGATGGCGTGGAGGTGTTCGAGGGACCGCGGGGACCGAAGAAATCCTCTGAAGAAGAGAAAAAAGATGCCGCTGAGAAGGTGAAAAAGGGCCCCCCGCAGGACGGAAGATATACCGCGATCCGTCCGCAGTATATGAAGGTGACAGCGCCGGAAGGCGTCGTATATGCGGATTCGTATCGCTGCCCGCTGATGGAGCGCTTCGAGAAAAAGGAAAGCCATGGGATCGAATATCTGCTGTATGTGCCGGAGAACTACGATCCGTCTGTCTCCTATCCGATGGTCATGTTTATCGCGGACGCGAACGGAGTCGCCAAAGATCCTTTTGTATCTCTGGCGATCGGCATCGGCGGATCTGTATGGGCGACACCTGAGAGTCAGAAAGAGCATCCCTGCTTTGTCCTGATCCCGTCCTTCAGACCTGATGAGATTCTCACACATGATGATTTTACCTATCATCCGATCCTGGAGCAGGTCGGCCCGCTGATCGAAGAAGTAGCGGATCAGTACAGCATTGACAGGAACAGAATCTACGGGACCGGCGAGTCTATGGGCTGCATGTCCAACTGCCAGCTGGATATCCTGTATCCCGATCTTTTTGCTGCGCAGATCCTTGTTGCAGGGCAGTGGGATCCCGTCAAGTGCGGACCGGTCATGAAAGACAAGCCGCTCTGGATCATGGTCAGCAGCGGTGATATGAAGGCGCACCCCGGGATGGATGCCATCACCGCAGCCATCGAGGAAAACGGCGGAAAAGTCGGCCGCTATGAATGGGATGCGAAGGCCGTTGATCAGTGGGACGGATATGTCGCCGATGCCCTGAAAGATGATGTTTCCTGCAGGTATGTTGTGTTTAAGGGAAACAGCGTTATTCCGGAGGGGATGCCGGATCACCCGGGCTCCCATCATGTGTGCACATGGAGGGTCGCTTACCAGATCAAAGGAGTAAGGGACTGGCTGTTCAGTGTTCATAAATAGAAATATATGGACGGCAAGTGGGCAGTTTGTTAAGCGCGCAATGCCTTCGCACAAAGCGCTTCGGCATATAGGTAAAAGGGTAAGAATATGGTATCGGTAAATGAGATATTGATGATCTGTGAGTCCCTGGGAGAAGGGCAGAAACTGACAAAGGCAGTGATTGAATATAAAGAGCCTGTGGATGCGTCCTCGCTTACTGCAGAAAGCTTTGCGGTAAAGAACAGGACGGTGACAGGGGTATCTTTATGCGGCCGGGATCCGCGCCGGGTGATCGTTGCCCTGTCCGCATCTGACGAGGATGCAGCCCTTACTTATTTTGAAAATCCGGGTCCGGGTGAGACATGGAAGAGGCGCCCGGCAAGTCTTATGATCCGACAGTGCCGTGATCTGCGCACAGTATCGGGAGACGTTCTTCCGGCATGGGAAGATTTTGCGGCCGGGCAGAAGGAAATCGAGGCCGTCGCGGATCGGTTTACACAGCATGTTTTTCATTCGGACAGGACGGGACGTGATTTGCCATATAACCTGTTTTTGCCCGACGGTTATGATGAGGGCGGTAGTTATCCCCTGGTGATGTTCATTCATGACAGAGGTCCACTTTCCGAAGATCCGAAAACAGCGCTACGACAGGGAAACGGAGCGACCATCTGGGCCAGTGATGAGGTCCAGAAAGAGCATCCCTGCATCGTTCTGGCTCCGCAGTTTGCAAGAGTTCCCTGCGGGGACGGCGAGCCGGATATGCTGGAGACAACATTTGATCTTTACGAAGATATCATGGATCGCTATGCAGTCGACAGGAAAAGACTCTATACCACCGGGCAGTCCATGGGCTGCATGAGTTCAATTGAAATGGGCATCCGGCGGCCGGATTTCTTTACAGCATTTCTGCTCGTCGCCGGACAGTGGGATGCCGGGAAAATGAAAGTGCTGAAGGATGCTAAGATGACGATCATAGTCTCCCGCGGCGATCCGAGAGCTTTTTCCGGGATGAATGAGGCGCTGGTCAGTCTGGACGATGCAGGCGCGCAGATCGAATTTAGCCCCATAGACCAACCGGAGGGGATACCGGACAACTCACAGATGGAAGAACTCCTTGCAAGGCCTGCGAATATTCATTATGCGGTATTAAAGACACGGGTTCGCGGTTTTGAATGCCACATGGGTACATGGAAGGTCGCCTACGGAATCAAAGCAGCCAGGGATTGGCTGTTCGTACAGAGTAAATAATACTGTATAAAACAGGTAGAAATGTATACGCAAACAATAGTAAGACAGACAGTAGAGACTATGGAAGATACGGTATACAAAGACAATAACAACGGTGCTGTATATGAAACGGATTTTCCGACAGCTTCAGAATCGCATAAGCCGGCAAAGAACGAATATATATGCGATGTTCTTGTTGTGGGGTGCGGCTTCGCAGGTTTAAATGCCGCATGGGCGGCAAAGATGGAAGGGGCAGATGTCCTTGTCGTTGACAAAGGAATGCCGGGGTATTCCGGGATGAGCCCGTTCGCCAGTTCTCATCAATGGTTTGATGAACAGATGGGAGATGACCTGGAGGCTTTTGTCCGTGAGATGGTTATTGCCAATGAATATACAGCCAATCTGGACTGGTATAGGACCTGGGCAAGATACTCCAAAGAGACATACATGAGACTCAAGGACTGGGGCATTCTGGATCAATATCCGACCGGAGAAGAAACGGGGTTTCATGTAGACGGAGACTGGAGACATGATGATCTGCGTGGATATATGGAGTATAATGCCCGCCATGACAGGCGCAAGTGCTGGATCAGAACGCTCAACCGCTTTCATATCCCGTATGTGCCTCATACCATGCTGTATGAAGTGATCGAGCAGAACGGCACTGTGGCAGGGGCAGTCGGGTTCCATGTTCCCAGCGGCAGCATTATCACCTTCCATGCCAAAACAGTGGTGCTGTGCATGGGCGGAGGCTCCATCAAGCCATCCGGGTTCCCTACCGGATGCGATACTTTTGACAGTGACTGGATCGGCTATCGGCACGGTCTGCCGATCGTCGGAAAGGAATTCGACGATTTCCATTTTACGACATCATATGCTCCGGGAAACGTACTCGCCAATAACGGCTGGCAGTACGCGGAGAATATTTGGCTCTGCGGCGGAGATATCACCAGGCAGAATCTGGAAATGAGGGCAAAGAGGATCTCGAATTCGCTGATAATCCCCCGTCTGAAAGCAGCGGAAGAAGGACTTGCGCCGTATACCCGTTCCCAGGTAATTTCTCCCGGCGGCAGAGGAAAGAGTCTTTCTAAAAAAACGGAGGATCCGCGAACCGGTAAGAAAACATCCCCTTCACCGAAAGGAGATGCTTACGGAGCGGCGCCCGGTATGCATCTGCATCTGGGATGCGGGATCTGGTGCGGAATCGATGACCTTGAGGGGAAAACCGGACTGGATGGATTATGGGTAGCGGGGGATGGCTGCAACGGGTCCTGTGTTTCAGGCAGCTCCTACATGAATTCTACAGGGTTTACCTCCAATTTCTGCTCTGTTCAGGGATACCTTGCCGGAAAAGCGGCGGGATATAGCGCAGCCGGAAGAGAACTGTCTGTGATCAGTGAAGAAACCCTGAAGGAATATAGGAATGAAATTCTGGCTCCTATGAACAGAGATGTGGGATTTTCTCCCGCATGGGCGAGAGATCAGCTTGCGGCTTTGATGTCTCCTTACTGGGTATCCATCACGAAGACAGAATCCTCATTGCAGAATACACTTGAGCTGGTTCTGCAGCTAAAAGACCAGGTGATTCCGAAGCTTGTTGCCAGATCACCGCATGAACTGCGCTCCTGTCACGAAATGGTGCATAAGATTCTTTGCGCTGAGATGAAACTGCGCGCCAGCATGGAGCGCAAAGAGAGCAGAGGCTATCATTACAGGTCCGATTATCCATATCGCGACGACGATTATCTCTGTTATCTGACCATAACAAAGGACGGCGACAGGATGCGCTTCGACAGAGTCTCGATCAAAGACGAATGGAAAGGAAACACAGACCTGCCGTATGCGGAGCGCTATCAGTATTTCCGGTTCCCGGGGGAAGCTGCCGCAAAAGGCCTTCCGGAGGAGCCCCCGGCGCAGATGCCCTGGGCTGGCGGAAGCGCAAAAGGACCTGCTCCGGCAGAAGGAAACAGACAGGAGGGCGGAAAATGAGTGTAGTCAGGATCAGTATGGAAAACTGCATCGGCTGCCGCAAGTGTGTGCAGATCTGTCCTATGGATGTGTTTCGCTTTGATACACAGATACGAAAATCGGTCATCGCGTATCCGGAGGACTGCCAGAGCTGCGGACAGTGTTATCTGAACTGCCCCGGGCATTCTCTGGGGTTTACGGATTTGGTGACATCAGCTGCACTGACAGCAGTGCGATGAAAATGGGACAAAGTGATGGTGGTGGGACAAAGGGTCTGTCACCTTTGTCCCACATCTTTGGAGGTGTTCTTAATGACAGAAATGGAAAAGTTGAATCTGCCCGGAACCACGGACCTGGGCGCAGAGGATCTCGACTACGCGGCCAGGATGTGCAAAGTGGAGGCGGAAAAACTGGAGCGAAGCGGAAATAAGGAAAAATCTGTCGGCGGTTTCGAGAGGGCATACCGGTTTGCCTGCGCAGCGGCTGCGCTTGGCAGTACCGGCAGCATGTGCATCATGGCGGAACTGATCCAGGGGGAGAAGGTCTCGGCAGCGAAACAGATGGACGACCCCGTTGCAGAGGCAGTCCGGCTCTGGGAGAAAGCCGCGGAAATGGGACTTGCCAGAGGGTATCTTAATATCGGGCTGCTGCATCTTCATAAGCCTGTTCCCGGCGGCGGCAAAAACTATGGGAATGTCCCTTATGATCCGGAAAAGGCGATCGCGTATATGCAGAAGGCAGCTGACGGCGGAGACGCGAAGGCACCCCGCAATCTCGGCGTATGTTACCGGGAGGGCGTTATTGTGCCTAAGGATGAAGCAAAGGCCTTCGGGTATTTTGAAGAGGCGATGAAACGCGGCGACAGCAGCGGAAAACTCTTCTGTGCTGAAGACCTCTTGAGAGGGGACGGCGTTGAGCAGGATATCAGCAGAGCGATCAGGCTGTATGAAGAACTGTACGAGGAAGCCGGGCATGATATAACGACCAGCGCCTATGCGCTCGGATGTATCTATCGGGATGGGAAATATGTTCCCGCTGACAGGGAAAAGGCGGCAGAATATTTTGCCAGTGTCGTAAAGACGGCGGATATACGCGCCCAGGAGATGAAACGGGAGGCAGAGAAGTTTCTGAATGCGGAGGAGTGAGCCGGGATAAAAACTATCTACAATTGAAAAGGCACATACTTATGTAAAAGCCTGCCTTATTGCTCAAATGTAAATGCTTTGAAATCATGAAAACAGGTACAGATCCCATATACCAGTTAAGAAACTGCTGGGAACTGTACCTGTTCTGTTTTTGCTCGTTTGATCGGAAACGGATCGATCAGAGACGGTCCGGTATTCGTTACATTCGCCAGTGATCAGTATTCGTTACATTCGTCAATGATCGGTATTCAGAAGCATCGTGCGGGCCTCTACATTGGCCTGGTAGTTCTCATCTCTGATGAGAGGAACGGAGCCTGCTCCGGCTACACAGCCGTCAATACATCCGCGGCAGCGAAGGAGTTCCGCAGGGATCTCATCTCCTGCTATCCGCAGAAGATTATGGAGCGCCGTCAGAGAAGAAACGGTCATTGTGGAAAAGCCGAATTCCTGGTCCGTGTCGTTTCCTTCCGAGATCGGGGCAATTCTGCGGGAACGCTGTTTCTTGAGGTCGACTCCTCTTAACAGGTCGCAGTTGCCTTCTTTGATTTTATTCCAGGCATCCACACTGTCTGATTCGTTTTTAAACAATTCCTTATACATGCCGGCGATCTCCGGTACGGTAAGACAGATATCGATGCCGGTGTCCTCATTGTCCTTATCCAATATGCAGGTAGAGACCAGGATC
>JAFTFD010000125.1 GCA_017449745.1 Lachnospiraceae bacterium | reverse complement strand
GAGATACCAGTGAGTCTGGGACAGGGTGACAGACCCCTTTGTCCCATTTCTCATTCAGTGCTGCGTTTCATCTGCTGACGGACCTCAGGAGTAATGGGGTATTTTCTGAGGATCAGGAAGGCAACGGTGCTGAGGATCGCCGGGACAAGACCCATGATCACGGTGAAATCGGTGAGCATGCCGGGGAGCTTATTCATGTCGCCGATGAAGGTGTCCGTTTTTGAGTCGACGATATAGCCGATCGAGGTCAGGACGCTGGCAATGGCGACAGAGGTCAGGGTCGCCTGGATCTTGGCGATCAGGCTGGTTACCGAGTGATAGACCGGGCCTCTGTCTTTTTTGTTGATGAAAATATCATAATCCATGCACTCCATGGCCAGAACGTTTTCCGGGAGGAAATTGCAGCCGATCGCAAAGGCGGCCGTTCCGACGAGGCAGAAAAACAGAATGGCGGAATGGCGCAGTATACCCGTGACCTGAAGGAGGAAGAGCAGGCCCAGCGGAATGGCCTGCAGCAGGAGCAGGATACGGCAGAATCTGTCAGGGGAACCGACCTTCTTCATCAGCGGCAGAGCGATGGCACTGCCTATGAGGATCGGCAGAAGCGTCAGGAGCGATGAGACCATGATAAGCCGACCGTAGATTCCGCTGTCAACAGCCCCGGTCGAGAGGTCCGCACAATAAGTCCATTTCAGGTAATAATTGACGCTGGAAAAGAGCAATGTCCAGATGAGACCGCTGAAAACAACAGAGAGGGTCCTGATGCGGAAGGCGCTGTTTTCCCTGAATACAGCCAGGATGTCCGCGACAGATACTTTCTGGGAATCCTGCTGCGTGGAGTGATATTCCCGCACGATCAGAAGACCGACGAAACTGATCAGTAAAAGAGGCAGAATATAGAGCGTCACGACGATCCCGAAGGAGCGGTGCATGTTGCCGACACTCTTGTCGATCCTGCTGGCGATCGTGAAAAATCCGGACATGACGATACCGAGAGCCATACTCATATAGCGAGGACCGATCAGGAGTTTCCCGCGCTCATTTGCATCCGTAGTCATGGTGCGGTACAAAAGCTGCGGCATGTGGAAGGAGACGCCGACGTCATAGATCAGGTATCCGATCATCACGTAGATGGCTGCTCCCAGAACAGCGCCGCCTTTAGGTTCAGGCAGATGGAAGACCATCAGCGCGCCAATGGCCATCAGGCAGAAGCTCAACAGAAAGAATGGACGGTATTTTCCGTATTTTGTAGTTTTGCTGCTGGCCACGAATACGCCGACTGCCGGCGTGCAGAAAAGGTCGAAAATACGGGCAACGATCAGGACGGTACTGGCAATCTGGGCCGCCCGGATCCCGATGCCGGAATAGTCGGTCATATAGATCATGAAATACATGGTAAAGAGCGGCTCAATGATGGAAGGGGCGGCGGAGAGAAGAGTCACGCCTGCCAGGTCGCGAAAGCTGATTTTTTTCATGTGATCTCCTGAAACAAAGATGCCTGAGGTAACGCTGCACTAACGTAATTATATTATGTCTTAATGTGGTCGTGATTCAGTTCAGTTTTATTTTCGATTATTATATTTCAAGATAGAGGAAAGCTACAATCAACAGTTTATCAAAAAGTGTTGGCGTTTTTTGTTGATTTAAGATGAGAAAAAGTCGAGCACCTGATGAAGCCTTAAGTCAACGCTTTTACATGGAGGATAAATGATTTATATCGGATGCCATCTTTCCGTCACAGACGGATATGAGGCGATGGGCAAAAAGATGATGGAGTTCGGAGGCAGTACTTTTGCCTGGTTTACGCGTAACCCGCGGGGCGGCAAAACTAAGCCTCTCGAACCATCGGACGTCGAAGCGCTGCGCAAGCTTCTTAAGGACGAGGGATTCGGGCCGCTCGTAGCACACGGCAGTTACACCATGAATCTCTGCTCCGCTAAAGAAGAAACAAGAAGCAACGGCTTCGATATGCTGCAGCAGGACCTCGCCAGAATGGAGCTGCTGCCGGGAAATCTCTACAATTTTCACCCTGGATCGCATACCGGCCAGGGGACAGAAGAGGGGATCGGGCTCATCGCGAAGGCGCTGAACCAGGCGCTCTCATCGGATATGCAGACGACGATCCTGTTGGAAACAATGGCTGGAAAAGGCTCCGAAGTCGGAGGAACATTCGAGGAGCTGAGGGAGATCATAGACCGCATCGAAGAGGCGGGATGCCGCGAAAAGATCGGCGTCTGTTTTGATACCTGCCATACCTGGGATGCCGGTTACGATCTTGTAAACGACCTTGACGGCGTACTGCAGCATTTTGACGACGTGATCGGGCTATCAAAACTAAAGGCGATTCACTTTAACGACAGCAAAAACGAGCGGGGATCACACAAAGACAGGCATGAAAAGCTGGGACAGGGGTATCTCGGCATGGATACCATGAAACGGATCGCCCTTCACCCTGCGCTGCAGGGGCTTCCCTTCATTCTGGAGACACCGAATGAGGACGAGGGGTACATCAGGGAGATCCATACCATTCTCGCGTGGCAGTGAGACAGGGTGACAGACCCTTTGTCCCATTTTGTAGGACAGAGGTGACAGACCCTTTTGTCCCATTCCTGCCGAGACTGTGTCGATGCACCAATAAAAACTGAGGAGGAATACACTTGAAAGAGAATCCTTCAAAGATCCGCATTTTTCGCCTTGCAGTGCTGTTTTTCTGGTTTTCGCAGTACACTTATGTTCCCAATCTTTCTTCGTATCTGAAGGAGCTTGGCGCATCTCTTACCCTGATCGGGATCGTGACGGGCAGCTATGGATTTACGCAGATGGTCGCCAGGATCCCTCTGGGAATCCTTTCTGACAGGATCGGAAAACGGAAGATCTTTGTTTCCCTGGGGTTCCTTTTGTCTTTTGTATCAAATATGCTATTTCTCCTGTTCCGCAACGACGTTATGCTGGTGATCGCCCGCGGGACAGCTGGGCTTGCGGCATCGGCATGGGTCGTAATCACGGTGCTGTATTCCAGTTATTTTTCACAGGGCACCACGACAAGATCCATCAGCGGGCTGAACGCGGTCAACAACTTGGGAAGGCTCCTGGGAATGCTGCTGGCGGGGATCGCTCTCGTTTTCTTCTCGGGGTACAGAGCCATGTTCTGGGTCGGGGCTGCGGGCGCGGCGATCGCCTTTATCCTGAGCCTTTCAATTGAGGAAAATGTCCCTGAAAAACGGAATCCGATGACTTTGCGGAGGTTCCTCTATGTGATCCGCGACAGGAAGCTGCTCCTGATCTCCCTGGCAGCGCTCCTCTCGCAGATCTACAACACGAGTACGGTATCTGGTTTTACGCCGCTTTTTGCCGCAGAACTCGGTGCTGACTCTTTTATGCGCAGTATTCTGAATGTCGTCAATATTGCTATGGGGATCCTGGGAGCCCTGCTTGCAGGCAGGATCTCCTCTGAGAAGGGCCGGGAAAAGGGGTTCCTTATAGTGAGCATTATCTGCCTGTGCATCGCAACAGCCGGGATCCCTTTTGCGAGAAATCTTCCGGGACTGTTTTTGCTGCAGGCAGCAGGTGGGCTTTTCTTCGGAGGGATCTCTTCGCTGCTGATGGGACTTGCCATCCGGCACATCCCCGGCGATCAGCGCTCGACAGCAATGGGATTCTACCAGGCAATCTATGGGATCGGGATGTTCCTGGGACCTGTCATTGTCGGCAGGATCGGTGATGCCTACGGGCTTAAGATCGGTTATTACGTTGTAGCTGTCTTCCTGCTCTTTATGATACCGCTCATTTCCGCATGGGCTGCTAAGGAATGACAGAGCAGGAGAGAGAAAAACGGGAGAAGGGGAGACAGAGAAAACTATGTCTCTCCTTTTTTTAGTAAAAATAGCTACAGATATTTGCAGCATTGAAGTGTAAGAAAAAACAAGAGAAGCAGAACAGTCTGCCGGGTCTATGTAAATTATGTGGTGACACGCATTACTTTGTAGGTATATAATGATATAACGATAATGTACTGTTAACTTTGGCTTTATGATATTTATGGTAGGGGTATCAAATGCAATACTTGCTGGCTCACGATATTGGTACGTACGGGCATAAGGCAACGCTGTTTTCAACTGACTGCAGGATGATCTGCATCTATACCTGCCCTTACGATGTTT
>JAFTFD010000124.1 GCA_017449745.1 Lachnospiraceae bacterium | reverse complement strand
TCTACCGGCTCATGGCGGATGCAGCGCCGAAGTATGCGCACCTTTACCGGGCTGGGATCTTCGGTTATATCTGGCTGGCTCCGGTCGGCTGCCATCTGAACATGGGCATCCTGAACCTGGCTTATAAGTACCTGCTGCAGGCAGATGAGGCGCTTGCGGCGAAGGCGGCCGATCAGCTGTTTTTCGGCTTCAGTCTGCCGATATACCTGCTGCTTGTGATCTTCTGGCTGCCGATGATGATCATCCAGTTCAAGGCATTTTCCAAAGGACTGACACCTTATCCCAGAAAAGCCAGATGGTTCTGCGTGCCCATCGGTGCAGTCCCGGCGCTTCTGCTGGCTGTGATCCTTGGCCCGAACACGGCGCTTGGCGCGGGCATCGGCACCATGTTTTTGAGCTTCGGCAACGCCTTCATGTTCGGCGGGCTCTTGGCAACACTTCCGAGCGAAGAGCAATTTACGGCATTCGAAAGCTCCCTGCGCCAGTCTTCGGAGGGATGATTTGAACCGATTGGGGAAACAATCTCCGCCTGGGAGGTCGGCAGCACGTCCGCTTATCGGTTCCGGCTCTTTAACGTGATCCCATTTGGAACTCACACTTTACTTTCCCATGAAATATTTTGAATTTAGTAAAGAGAATGAGGAATTGATGGTCCTTCTGCATGGCGGTGGGACCAGCTATCTCGGCGTTCTTCCCACAGCAAAGAAAATTGCGGAGAAATACCATGTCGTACTGCTTGCCTACGACGGCTTCAACCCGTCCGAACCGGAGACGGAATTTCAGTCTTTGGCCTATGAGGCACAAGGCCTGGAAGACTATCTCATAGAGAATTACGGCGGTAAGGTGGATATCCTCTATGGTCTTTCCTACGGCTGCCGTACGTTGATGCAGGTACTGGAGGACAATCGGCTGGAGATCACTACGACAATTGCCGACGGGATGTCTCTGCGGGATTATCCCGATATCAAAAGCGATTTTTGGAAAGAGGTCTATCTCTTTTTCTTTACAGGAACGTTCTTCGTTATCATGGGCAGAGCGGGAAAGCTGCGCAAACGGTTTCTGGCAAAGATCACGGGGCGAAGTTTTGAAGAAGCTGACCGGATCCTCTACACCAAGGCCAGCTGGAAAAGCTGGAAGAACCAGGATAAGTGCCTGATCGGCAAGAAGACCGATTACAGTGTTTTCGAAAATACCGATATGCATATCTGGTATGGGATCAAGGGAACCGTAGACAAAAAGCTTTCGGCCAATCTGGAAGAACTGAAAGCGAAGGGCTATCCCTTTACCTGTAAAATATTTGAGGACATGGGCCACGGCGGTCTGATCGGCGAAAACACGGAACGCTTTATCGAAGAGGTGAACGCTGTACACCTGCAATCGAAGGGAAAAACGGAGAAAAGAGTATGACAGCAGAACAACGCGCGAAGATATGTAAACGGATGCTTTGGATCATTCCCGGCTTGATTCTTGCCATCATCGGCGACTACTGTATGGGGATCGAGCCGAAAGGCAGCACGAGCATTTCCTTTATGATTTCTTCCGGCTGGCTCACAATTGCAGACTGGCGCATTGCGCTTTCCAATATCGGCGGCCTGATCGGAACGGTTTTCTATGCGATTGCGGCTCTGAGTTTCATAGAATATCTGAAATACAAGCTTTCTCAGTGCAGCGACAAATGGGACAGACGATTCCTGAAGCTCTATATCGCAGGACTGATCTGGGGCTGCATGGTTTTCATATATTTCCACCTGGCCTGCGGAACGCTGATCCACAACTACAACGTTATTTATGAAGCGGCACAGGGCGATACTGCGCGAGCTGTGGCAGCCTGGAACCGTTCCTACGCGGTGCAGGCCTTTTCCTATTGGGTATCGTTTGTCGTGCTGGGGATCGCCTCCACCGGCGGCTGGATCGCTCTCGTTCTAAAGGGAATTCTGCCGCTGAAAAAAATCTGGGTATTGGCGGCTCCGCTTCTCGTTGCTGGAATCGGATTTCTGTTGGAAATGATCCTTCCGTTGCCCTTCAACGGCTTTGCGTCGGGCTTTGAGAGCCTTGGCTGGATCATGATGTTCCTCGGGGGGATCCGGGCGATCAGGAATGACGAAGGGGAGATCGGCAGATGATTGCACTAAAGCTCGTTTTGGAAGGCCTGGGACTGGGCTTTTTGCTGTATCTGATCTGTGCGATCGGCATTCGTAATGGTGCCGTCGGCATGGTCCATCTGTATGATCAAAAGGTACAGAAGCGCGTCGTTCAGCTGGGTCTTAGCACAGCGGACGAGATCCGGAAGCGGAGCGTGCTTTTCCGAAGCCTGTGTCTTCCGGGGTATCTGATCTACGTGCTGATCTGCGTGTATGTGATCAACGGCGCGAGAGGTTTCTTTGAAGGCTTCTGGCAAGGCTTTGTGATCCTGTTCATTATGAATCTGATCGACCGTTTTCTGATCGACGAATACTGGGTAGGACATACGAAAGCCTGGATCATCCCGGGTACGGAAGACTTAAGGCCGTATATCACGGCAGAAGACAAAAAGAAAAAATGGATCATGGGGACCGCAGGGATGGCGCTTCTTGCCGCCATTCTCTCAGGGATCATGGAACTGATCCTGAAATGAGGAAGGAGCGGATAGAATGGTCACCCTGATTCTGACGCTGACAATGTGCGCTTTGCTGTTCCTTATGATCTGGTCGGCAACGTACTTCTACCCCTGGACGGGACTGCTCCGGTTTTTCCCAAAGGATATCGAAGAAAAAGCCAGGCTGCATCAGCCGCCGTTCCCGGCCGCTCCGGTGGTCGGCTGGATCCTGATGCTGCTCTGTGCATTGGGCTTTGTCGGCGTGATCGTTTACGGCGGATGGGACGGCGTACAAAAGGAATTTACCTTTGGACAATTCCTGGCCCGCTTCCTTGTCATTCTGTTCGGCGTCAAAGCCTTTGATATCATCGTTCTGGATTA
>JAFTFD010000123.1 GCA_017449745.1 Lachnospiraceae bacterium | reverse complement strand
GATCTCAGTGATTAATCTGCACCTGTTTTCGATGCTGCCGCCGTACTGGTCCGTTCTCTTATTAAAAGCAGAGGAGAGGAACTCGCAGAGAAGATATCCGTGGGCGCCGTGGACCTCTACGCCGTCAAAGCCTGCCGCTTTTGCAGCCGCTGCTGTGCCGATGAACTGCTGCTTCAGTTCCTCGATCTGTTCCAGTGTCAGGGGATCCGGCATGACACCTGAGACATTTGGAACGGCACTGGGAGCGACGATTCTGCCGCCGTTCAGCTCAGGACTGTTCGTGCTGCCGCCGTGATGGATCTGGGCAAAAATCTTCGTGCCGTACTGGTGAACACGGTCGACCATCTGAGCCAGCGGCTGAATGTTCATCGGGTTAAGCGCATACATCTGGCGGGGGAATGCAACGCCGTGCTCCTGATTGACTCGGAAGATCTCTGTGACGATCAGGCCTACGCCGCCCTTTGCGCGGTCCTCATAGTATTGACAAAGCTGTTCGGTGGGGGCACCGTCCAGACCGGCTTATCCTGTAGTCATGGCAGTCATGACAGCCCTGTTTTTCAGGGTCAGAGAGCCAATATGACCTTTTTCAAATAGTTTTGGATACATATATACCTCCTTTTTTGTACACAAATGTGTATTTCTGATATAATGATAGAAAAGAGGGGAGATAACTGTCAATTCTTTGGAATGAAGATGCACACATTCATCAAAATGAGAAATATAATTACCCTTTACGGAAGCGAGTGACATCATGAGACCGAAGCAGGCATATTTTGAGAGCTACGCAAAAGAACAGATCATTATGGCGACGCTGAAGCTGATGGAAAATAATGCCTTTGATGACATTACGATCCTGCAGATCGCGCAGGAAGCCAAGGTGGCGCGCAGAACGTTTTATCTGTACTATAATACTAAAATAGATGTCCTCAATGATTATTACACCGTGCTTACAAAAGAGTACGATGATGTTCTTGCCGGCAATGACAGCAACGGAGAGGACAGTGCCGTCTATTTTTTTACTTTCTGGTTGGGCCACAGGGAATATCTGGAATTGCTTTTCAGGCATGATCTGTTCTATATTTTAGTCAGCAGGTTTAATGATTATCTGTTGAAGGTCACCTATGCGGGCAGCAGCGATGATAGAGTCAAATATCACTCGGTGTTTTATGCCGGAGGACTATGGGCCCTGCTGTTTGCCTGGACCAGAGACGGCTTTAAGGAGTCGCCGGAGGAACTCGCGGCGGTTGCGGACAGATACTTAAAAGATATGCTCACAGCATCAGGGGAAAGAATTTCATGAAAAATAATATTTTACTCAGAGTATTGGCGATTTCAGCCGGCCTGATCCTTGGATCTATGATCTCGATCAGCGCGCAGGCAGCTCCTGCCAGAACCATACGGATCGATGGGTGTCTGACAGATGGCCATAGTGTATTCTGTGATCTGTCAATGTCCGAAGTTCCGCAGAGTGACGACGGCTACGTATATCTCTATGCTGACGAGGTCTATCAGGATGGTCCCTCGGGAAAACTGCTGGGAAAAACTCCGCTGTCCAGTATTCGGAACAATGCAGCCGGCGGCGCAGAATTCCAGTTTCCGCTGAACAACAGAAAGACCGGCTCCGCACTTTCACAGAAAGTTCTGGCAGCAGTGAAGCAGGGCGGCAGAATGGTGCAGATCAGTGATGAGCATTACATCACGAATCCTGAGGCGGCTGCTGTTGTTCCCGTAGCGCGGATGGACAAAGGCATTAAGGGAATCCTTGCAGATCCGTTAAAAATATTAAACGGTGAGCTGCAGGATCTGAATCTTGACCAGGCATCCTACAATATTTATCTCGGTGATATCTGCGGACCTTCAACAGATCCTGCTTATCCTACGATTCCTTTTACTTATGAAGGGATAACCTATCAATTTGACGGCGGCATGATGGCGCATTATGACTATATCATCCGCAATCTAACCGAGATGGATCTGCAGGTCACGGTCAATCTGCTCAATAATGGCTCGCCTAAAGCTCCGGATCTGATCCATCCGCTGGCAAGGGATGGGCATTCCGCTCCGAATTATGCTTTCAATACTGTCGAACCAGGCGGAACACAGCACCTGAAGGCAATAGCTGCTTTCCTGGCGGAACACTACAACGGGCATAATGGCCATGGCCAGATCGATAACTGGATCATCGGCAATGAAGTGAATGCGCGGACAGAGCAGTTCTATATGGCGTCAGATGATCTTGATTTTAACGTCAATACATATGTAAAGGCGTTTCGTATTTTCTATAACGGCATCAAGAGCGTGAACGGGAGCGCCAGGATCTATAATTCGATCGACCAGGAGTGGAACCGCAAGTCTAATCCCGGCAGCTTCCTGTCGCGCGAATACATGGATCAGTTCAATTATTATATTCTCAGGGAAGGAAATATTGACTACGGTCTCTCTTTACACCCTTATAATGCGCCCCTGTATGATCCATATACATGGCTTGGCCTGTCAAGGTGGGTGAAGCATGACCTGACAACACCGTATATTACGATGCAGAATCTGTATCTGCTCACAGATTACATGCAGCAGCCACAGTATCTGAATCCATACGGAGCAGTGCGCAGCATCTCGCTCTCAGAGATTGGTTTTACCTCTTCCTTCGGGGATGACCTGCAGGCAGCGTCGATCATTTATGCCTATGAAGTGGCAAGGAACAATCCGTTTGTTGACAGCTTCATGTTATTCCGGCTTACAGACGATGCGCACGAAATGGAATCCATGCTGGCGGAAGGTCTTGATCGGCTTGATGGGAGCCACAAACCTGCTTATGAATATTACCGCAGCATCCAGACACCGGATTATGAGATCTACAGGAGAAAGGCCAATGCGATCATCGGGACGGATGTGTCTGCGCTGGCGAGACTGAGGGAGTTTCCTACAAGAGAAGGGGAGTAGGAGTAGGAAGTGGAAGTTCCTGCTTCACAGGATAGAAAATAGATATTGGTATTCGCAGCTTTCTTC
>JAFTFD010000122.1 GCA_017449745.1 Lachnospiraceae bacterium | reverse complement strand
GGCGAGCCGGCCCTCATTCATATCGCTGTGGACACCGGTATGTCCAGGATCGGTATCACTCCCGATGAAAAAGGTCTCGCCTTTGCGGTAAAAGCGATGAACACGCCGGGTATTGAGATTGAAGGAATTTTCACTCATTTTGCGAGAGCTGATGAGGAATCCGGAAAGAATGCCACGCAGCTGCAGTTTGAGAAATTTACAGGCCTGATCCGCAGAATAGAGGAGATGACCGGCAGGAAGATTCCGCTCCGGCACTGCGCCAACAGCGCTGCGATCATTGATTATCCGGAAATGCACCTGGATATGGTCCGCGCAGGGATCACGACTTACGGTCTGTGGCCTTCCGATGAAGTTACAAAGGAAAGGCTTGATTTAAAACCCGTTATGTCGCTGTTCTCACACATCACTTTCATCAAGGACGTCCCTGCGGGAACACCGGTCAGTTACGGCGGCACTTACGTAACAGAGAAAACCATGCGGATCGCAACCGTCCCTGTGGGCTACGGAGACGGCTATCCCCGGAGCCTGTCCAATAAAGGCTACGTTCTCATCCGCGGAAAGAAAGCGCCGATCATCGGCCGCGTGTGCATGGACCAGCTCATGGTCTGTGTTGATGAGATCCCCGAGGCAATGGAGGGAGACCTGGTCACTCTCCTTGGAAGAGATGGAGCGGAAGAGATCACCGCAGAGATGCTGGGAGACCTCTCAGGCCGTTTTAATTATGAACTGACCTGCAATATCAACCAGAGAGTCCCTCGCGACTATACGCTGACATGAAAATGCCGGCAGGGCAGGCCATCCCGTTTGTACGGCAGGGCAGACCATCCGTTTATACGCAGGGAAGACCATCCCGTTCTTTTTGACAGAAGATGTAATTCGTGTAATAATAATTATTTATGAATAGTTTGCCAGACAGTCTGAAAAATATTTTCGGAAAAAATAATCGAAAGAAACAGGACGACGTGATCGAGGATGAGATCCTCTCGATCGTCAACGAAGGCCATGAGCAGGGGGTCATCCAGCAGACAGAAGCGGAGATGATCTCGAATATTTTTGCCTTCTCGGATAAAGAGGCATCCCGGATCATGACACACCGAGGCGATATGATCGCGATCGATTCCGAGATGACGGTCAACGATGCGGTGCAGTACATGCTCCAGCAGAGAAACAGCCGCTTTCCTGTCTACAAGGACAACATCGACAATATACTCGGTGTCGTTCATTTGAGGGATGTCGTCAAATACAGGGAGGACCACCCGGAGGAGAAGACGCGCCAGATCGGCCGCTGCAAAGAGCTGATCAGAAAGGTCCTGTTCGTTCCGGAGACCAAAAACATTGACGATCTGTTCCGGCAGATGCAGAAAGAAAAGCTCCAGATGGTCATTGTCGTCGACGAATACGGGCAGACGTCCGGCCTGGTCGCCATGGAAGATATTCTCGAGGAGATCGTCGGCAATATTCTCGACGAATACGACGTGGACGAGACGCATATCATTGCCACCTCCAACAAAAATGAGTTCGTCGTGGAGGGCAGGACCCCGCTGGAAGATCTCACGAGAAAATTCGGGATCCCCTTTGATATGGACCGGTACGAGACCGTAAACGGTTTTATCATGTCCTGTATGGACAGAGTCCCGCAGCCGAACGACCATTTCACAACGGAATATGAAGGATGGCGTTTCCGCATACTCTCCGTGGAGAACCGGCAGGTGCAGAGGCTCCTGCTTACAAGACTCGCCTGATCACCGGTATAAGGTGTTCCTGTGACCTGATAACAGGAACAGGCCGCATCGTTATTTTTCACAGTTACAAAGGTTTATCATTTTATTTTAATCATATTTAGAATTGAGGAGTATTTTATGTCAGGACATTCCAAATTTGCCAACATCAAACACAAGAAAGAAAAGAATGATGCCGCTAAGGGCAAGATCTTTACGATCATCGGCCGTGAGATCGCTGTCGCCGTCAAGGAGGGCGGACCGGATGTAGCCAACAACTTCAAGCTGGCGCAGGTCGTCGCCAAGGCAAAAGCCAACAACATGCCCAACGACACCATCGAGCGCGGCATTAAAAAGGCTGCAGGCGATGTCGACAACGTCAACTACCAGTACAACACGTATGAGGGCTATGGCCCTGCAGGCGTCGCTGTGATCGTCGACACCCTTACAGACAACCCGAACCGCACAGCCGCTGATGTCCGCGCCGCTTTCTCCAAGGGCAACGGCAACATGGGAACCCCCGGCAGCGTCTCCTTCATGTTTGATGAGAAGGGCCAGATCCTGATCGACAAGGAAGAGTGCAGCCTCTCCGCAGACGATCTTATGATGATCGTTCTCGACGCCGGCGCAGAAGATCTCAAGGACAATGAGGACAGCTATGAGATCCTCACAGCTCCCGATGATTTCGATGCTGTCTGCAAGGCTCTCGAGGCTGAGGGCATCGAGACAGTTTCCGCTGAAGTCACAAAGCTTCCCCAGAACTATGTCGATGTGACAGACGAGGCTGCGATCAAAGGACTTCGCATCATTCTCGACAAGCTCGAGGACAACGATGACGTACAGGCCGTCTATCACAACTGGAACGAGTAAAATCAGAATTATTCTGAAGGAGAGCGATCCTTGGCTGATCCCATCAGAAATCCCCTTCCGGAACCCAAAAAGCGTCCTCATACCCAGATGGAATTTGACATCGTGGATATAGAGGACGATCTTCTCAAAAAGGTACTGGAAGAAAACACAGGCATATACAGAGATGCGGAAGACGATTTTGACTTCCGCATTTCTGATGATGACGACTTTGATATATAGCAGGAACCTCCGCCCAATGAGCAAAATGCATTTGCGCAGCAAATGAAACGCGCGCGAAGCGCGAGATTTTGCGAATGCAGTGCGAAGAACCCGTGAATAACAACTATAGCACCTGCGAAGCAGGAAAATAAATTTCAAAAGAAAAAGAAGATTTATGGCAACAGGCAGCACCCGCAAAACTACAGGAACCGGCAGGAAGAGTACCGGCACCTCCAGAAAGACCAGTTCGGGTTCCGGACGTTCCACAGGAACGTCATCGAGATCCGCCTCCCGCAGCACTCAGGCTTCCAGGAGCAGATCATCGTCCGGAACGACCAGACGCACCGGAACTCAGACAAGGAGCAGGGCATCGACCTCTTCCTCCCGCAGCACAGCGACTTCCCGTAACAGAGCAAATCATGACGCAATGATGCGCCGCGATCTGCTCATTATTTTGTTGTTCGCAGGCATGGTATTTCTGTTCCTGTCCTGTTTCGGCATACTGGGACCTGTGGGAAATCTTTTCCGGAGTCTTATGTTCGGCCTTGCCGGGTTTTCCGCCTATTTTCTTCCTGTTTTTGTTTTCGGAGCGGTGCTGTATTACACTGCGCACGAAAATGATCCCATGATGCCAGCCCGCCTCACAGGCGCATGCGGACTGTTTCTGGTGTTCAGCACGGTCTGCGAGCTGGTCAGTGCGGATCTTAAAAATATGCCTCTCTACGATCTCTCCGGAATCTACAACCGCTGTTCTTCGAGTGGAAAAGGAGGGGGAATCGTCGGCGGCAGTATAGCTTATTTTCTGCATCACTGGTTCAAATTCGCGGGAGCTGTCCTGATCCTTCTGATCCTGGCCGCTGTCTGCATCGTACTGATCTCCAGGGAATCCGTGATCGATGCCGTCGGTGCAAAGGCTGCCGAGGCGCGCACTCGCAGCAGAGAGCGCCGGGAATACCTTGAACAGCTCCGGGAAGAAGAGGAGCAATACCGGCTTGAACATCCGGAAGAATTCCCGGAAGAATTTGAAGAGCCGGAATACCCGGCTGAAGAGAAATTCAGAGACAGATCAATTAAAGATACTCTTCCCCGCACTTCCGCCAGGAAACGCAAAAAAGAGAAAGAAGAGTACAGGTATACCGGTATCGTCGGAGATACGAGACTCGACGGATACCCGCAGTCGGGTCCCATCCTGCAGTACGAGATCGGTCCTGACGGAAGAGCAGATGCTTTTGCTCCTTATCCGGAGCAGGAACAGGATCCGTACTACGGGAGTACTGCGTCTGCACAGCAGG
>JAFTFD010000121.1 GCA_017449745.1 Lachnospiraceae bacterium | reverse complement strand
GCCCCACTTGTCGTTGCCGTCCAGCACCTCCAGCATGATTCTGGCTCCAAGCCGGAACCCACAGACGAACACCTCGCACTCGTTGAGATCGTTCAGCTCTGACTGATTGTCCCGCAGCTTTTCCATCACCTCTTTGTGATGATCTCGAAGGCCTTTATTCTCCTGCTCCAGATCTCTGATATATTCATCATCGTCAGCGTGTGCCAGCTCAGCCTCGTTAAATTCTTCTTCGATGGCGGTTTTCATTTCAGCTCCCATATAGGTATCAACCAGATCCATCAGATCCAAAATGGTAAGCACCGTGTGGTTGCTGCCATCCTTCAGCGTTATGATTGTTCCCATCATTCCTTCTCCTTCCTGATGGCTTCAAGGATGCCTGGTATCTGTTCCGGATCATCAAGGACAAATACCAGAAAGCCAAGCTCGTGTAATTGTCTGTGCCGCTTTACCTGCAGCGGACGGGGCTCCTTTCCCGGAGCCTTCACCTCGATGAAACCGATATGCCCATCACCCAGTAAGGCAAGACGGTCAGGCATCCCGTCCATTCCCGGGCATACCAGCTTTGGACATATCCCGCCTGCTGCCTTCACCGCTTTTACGAGTTTCTGTTCGACTTGCTTTTCTCGCATTGCACATACTCCTTCCAGCACTCCTCGAAAACATCCAGACAGTCATCACATGCCTGACAGAACTCAAGATAGCCCCTGATCACCTTATGCCCGTCCGGCTGGGTGCTCGTCACCCGAATTGGAAACTCCCTCCAGTCAGACTTCATATCCGCTGCAAGATCATGCTTCCGGCCCTCTGCCTTGTAATAGTTGTCGATCATATATCTGTAAAACGTCATCGTAAAACCCTCCTGAAATTTGATGGCATGAAGGTCTATGTACCTCTCTGCATAACCTCTTATAGGAATTATTTTTTTTATATATTTTTTTTCTCCTTATAGGCCCTTATGCATATGAGGTACATAGACCTACATATTTTGGTATTAGTGCAGGTCTATGCAGGTCATTTCCAGACCAAAATCACTGTGCGAACTCACTTTTGATGCGGATCCCCTTCACAATGACACCGGACATCGTGCGTTTCCGCTCAAACTCTCTCTGCGTAAGTGCACCGTAAAAATCTGTCGTGCTTCTGGTAAACTCTCCGATACGGAGACAGAAAGCACGATACTCCTGATAGAGTTCACCGGACTTTTCCGTATATGATGGATCCACCTCACAGCACTCATCGATGAAATCTGCCAGCCAGTCGTTCGATCCGCGATATGCGTCGATTGCGTCCTGCACGATCTTCGGATTTGTCAAATGGAACCCCTTTTTGATGATGCGCTGGGCGCCCTCAATGATCCAGGTCAGGATGTACGGACCTGCATGCTCATACAGGTAATCCGCATAGTTCTTCCGGTCATTACTGCCTTCAAATACAGCATTGAACGGGATCACGATCAGCCTTCTCCACGTGCCCTCATCTGTTGCACCCACCTTCGGCAGATGGTTCGTATACAGCACGAGTGTGTGTGATGGGGTGAAGGATGCAGGCTTACAGAATTTCTTCTCGCCATAGATATCATCTGTGGACGTCAGCTGTTTGACCACCGAGGTATTCAGGCGCATCCCTTCTTCCAGCTCCTTCGCCAGTGCAAGTCTCACGCCCTTAAGCTCTGCCATTTCAGGCTTTACGTTCCTGCGGCATCCGACCGTCAAGGTGTCCGCTGACACGTTCCCTGCGTATCCGCCGAGAACCCTTCCGACTGTATTCCAGAAGGTCGACTTTCCGTTCCGGCCTTCCCCATAAGCAATGATCATTGCTTCCTTATAGACTTTTCCGATCGCAGCCAACCCGACCACTTCCTGCACGTAATTAATCACTTCCGCATCCGACAGGAATGTCTTATCAAGGGCATCCTCCCAGAGTTCCTTCCCTTCGTACCCCGGCTCCACGGTTGTCGCCTTCGTGCAGTAATCTTCCCAGTTGTGCTCACGTCTTCCGGAAAGTCCATACTTAAGGTCATAGGAAGCCTCCGGTGTATTTAAAAGAAACGGGTCCCTATTAAGCTGCTCCAGCGGTACCATCACGAGTGGCTTTGCAGTCTCCATGGTGGAGCGGATATATTTGAAATTCCGTCTCTGCATGACAAAACCGTAATATTCCTTTGCACGGAGGTACTCATCAAACAAACGCAGCTGCTCTTCATTCAGTGAGGCCAGCGCTTTCTTTCCGCCGGTTAGCGCCACCTCGCCACCGGCATTCAATAAAGCCTGCTTTGTCATAAACATCAGCAGCTCCGCATCCGCCAGCTGCAGGTCAAGAAACTCCATGGTTCCTCCAAGCGCTGCTTCCTTCGACTCCTCCCAAACGCTGCCGTCATAGCGGAAATAATCTGTAGCCGGATTAAAAGCCAGCTCATCGCCGTATTCCTTGCAGAGCATTTTTGCCTCGCCAATATCCGAGTAATCTTCTGGCATCAGTGACCCTGCAGGACCTGACGGCATCTTGGGGTTGAACTGATCCGGCGGGACGTAACCATCCTGTGATGCCACAACCCTTTCAAACTTCTTAGCACTGTTCCAGATCTTTGAAAGCTCCTCCACGGAGAGCGGCGGATCACACTTTTCGGCCTCTTCAAGGAAAATCTTCTCAGAGTCGTCGTTCCATCCGTAGCGTTTTACCACACGGCCTGCAAACCGGCTCATCGTGGCGTTTCTCTTCCCTTCAGGAATGTGGTAGGTCTTCTGGCCACCCTGCGGCATGTCCCTGTCAAACTCCTCATCTGCAAGATACTCGTTGACGGTCTTATCTCCCGGGAAGAATTCAACCTTAGGATTCCTCGTGCCATAAAAGAATCTGGCAGCATCCAGTGCATTCGGATCCGCATGCGGCACCATGGCAGCTACCTGGTGTTTCATAGCGCGGTACGTTTCATAATCCCTGCATGGTTCGATCTTCAGGAATGCGTGAAACTTCGGTCTCGGCGCTCTTCCCTTCTTCTCTTTCATATGATTCCGACTGTAATGAATTCCGATGGCCACACCCGGAAATGCCTCTCTGACATCTTCCGGATGTACCCACTCTTCCGGGTTATCTGAATGGTCGTTAT
>JAFTFD010000120.1 GCA_017449745.1 Lachnospiraceae bacterium | reverse complement strand
AGGAATGTATCCGCTTCCTTACGGCAGACAATGCCGCCATAGGGCCGGATCATTTCCAGCAGGCGTTCGCCGATCCTGCGCAGTACTTCATCGCCGTACTCCCTTCCAAATCGCTCATTGATCATATGGAAGTGCTGAATATCGACGACCACTGCATCCATTTCCATATCCGCATGGAAAAGGTCAAACTGGTCCGCATAGCTGAAAAAGAACTCCCTGTGGTAGAGTCCTGTCAGGGCGTCTCTCTCTGTGACCTGAATGATCTGGCGGTCCTCGGAGAGTTCGATTGTCCTGCGCACACGGGCCAGGATAACGCCTACCGGCGGATAGGGCTTGGAGATAAAATCGCTCGCACCGAGCGAGAGGCTCTCGATCTCAGACTCCTGATCGGAAGTCACGACCATGACCGGAATATGGGAGAGCCCCGGATCCGACTTGATGACCCGCAGCACTTCCATGCCGCTTAGCTCCGGCATCATAATGTCCAGCAGGATCAGGGAAAGCCTGTCCTTGTTCTGCCGGACCTCTTCCAGCGCTTTGGTACCGTCCTCCGCATAAATCACTTCAAATTCTTCGGAAAGGATCTCGCCGAGCAGCATCCGGTTGATGATCTCATCATCCGCGACCAGGATCAATCGTTTTCCGTTAACTGAATGAAATTTATCATGACTCTTTAACAAACTGAGCCCCCTTATATGCATACGGTTATCATCAGGTCACTGAATTGTATCTGGAGATCTGATGATCATCCCTGACAAAAATATTGGCAGTTCCTGTGATCCACCATTATGAAAATGTATCAACGATCCTGCGCGCCACGTGCACACCGCTTGCAGATGCGTGAGAGAGGGAATGCGTGATGCCGCTGCCGTCTCCGATCACATACAGACCGGGGAAACTGGTCTCAAGGTGTTCGTCGACCTGGACTTCCATGTTGTAGAATTTGACTTCAACGCCATAGAGCAGCGTATCTTCATTAGCTGTACCGGGAGCGATCTTATCCAGGGCATAGATCATCTCAATGATCCCGTCCAGGATGCGCTTGGGCAGGACGAGGCTCAGATCTCCGGGTGTTGCCCCCAGCGTAGGCACCGTAAAGGACTCCTCCAGTCTCTTCTGCGTGCTGCGGCGTCCGCCTATCAGATCGCCGAAGCGCTGGACGATCACGCCGCCGCCCAGCATATTGCTGAGCCTTGCGATGCTCTCGCCGTACCCGTTGGAATCCTTAAACGGCTCGGAAAAATGCTTGGCTACCAGCAGGGCAAAATTCGTATTGCCCGTCTGCTTGGCCGGATCCTCATAGCTGTGGCCGTTGACCGTGACGATCCCGTTCGTGTTCTCCGCAACGACAGCGCCCTTGGGATTCATGCAGAAGGTCCGGACCAGATCGCCGTATTTCTTAGTCCTGTAGACGATCTTGCTCTCATACAGTTCATCGGTCAGATGTGAAAACACCTCTGCTGGCAGCTCCACACGGACTCCGATGTCGACCCTGTTGGATTTGGTCTCGATCCCGATCTCGCGGCAGGCCTGCTCCATCCATTTGCTGCCGCTCCTGCCGACCGACATGATGCACCTTCCGGTGCGGTAAGTCTCTTCGCCTGCAGTGATCTCAAACTGGTTTTCCTGATCGCCGGGAATGACCTTGACACCTGTAACATGTGTGTCAAAGAAGAAATCTACTCTGCTCTTTAAATAGTTGTAGAGGTTTTCCAGAACGACGTAGTTGATGTCCGTTCCCAGATGGCGCACGGAAGCATCCAGCAGATGCAGATCGTTTTCCATGCACAGCTTCTTGAATCTGGAACCGGTCGTCGTATACAGCTTTGTACCCTCTCCGCCAAAGCGCAGGTTCAGGGAATCCACGTAGTTCATCAGCTCCAGCGCCGTGCGCTTGCCGATGTACTCATAGAGTGTTCCGCCGAAATCGTTAGTAATATTATATTTTCCGTCGGAAAAAGCACCGGCGCCGCCGAAACCGCTCATGATCGAACAGGTCTTGCAGTGAATGCAATTTTTGATCTTTACTCCGTCGATCGGGCAGTGCCGTTTTTCCAGCGGATGGCCGGCCTCGAAGACCGCCACCTTCAGTTTCGGATCCAGATTCGTCAGCTCATAAGCGGAAAAAATACCGCCAGGACCGGCGCCAACAATGATAACGTCATATTCTGTCATAATGCTCTCCATTCCGTCGCGTCAGTTAAGAGATCCCGCAGGATAGTAAACTCGCAGGATAATCAAATCTGTGATTAAAAACAAATGAAAATGGGACGTAAAAGCTGTTCCACCCTGCCGAGCGGGACCACTTTCCGTCCCATGTCCCACTGTCTTTATACTACCAAACAGCACATCTCTCAGAGCTGGGCAGGATCGATCTCCCTGCCGTCTCTCCAGATCCGCTCGAGGTCATACAGAAGCCTGTTCTGGTCATCAAAAATATGAACGATGACATCACCGAAATCCAGCAGGACCCAGTTAGCCGTATTGTAGCCTTCGACCTGCTTTGTAAGATACCCGGCGCGTCCCAGTTTTTCCTGGACAGAATCTGCCAGTGCCTGGATCTGGTTGCGGTTCGTGCCTCCTGCGATGATAAAATAATCTGCGAGGACGGATACCTCTCCGATGTCGATCACCTTGATATTGACTGCTTTTTTGTCTTCCAGCGCTTCAATGGCCATCCTGGCCATTTCCTGTGCCTTTGTATCTGCCATAAGTATTTCTTCCTCCATACCCCTTCAAAATAAAATCTGTATTTCAGGAGAGATCCGATGCGGATTCCTCCCTCAAATAATAATCATAAGTCTTCTGCGTCATAGGGTCAACTTCTTTCCCGCTTCCGTTCAGATACCGCAGAGTATCCGAAAGGATCATGCGCAGAGCCTCATTGATATCCGCAAAAGCCATCTTCCTGATCTCATCCAGGCGCGGCGCGGAGTTTCTGCCCGGCTCAATGTAATCGGAAATAAAGATGATCTTCTCCAGAAGAGTCATGCCCGGCCTTCCGGTCGTATGAAAACGGATCGCATCCAGGATCTCAGGATCCGATACGCCATATTTTGTCCTGGCAAGAACGCTCCCTGCCTTGGAATGCAGCAAGGCCGTATTGCCTTTTTCAATATCGGAAATGCGGATTCCTTCCTTTTTGCAGAGGTTTTCCATTTTGTCTGCACTGTAGTATTTGGCGCAGTCATGCAGGATCCCCGCTATCTCTGCCTTCCTGATATCCGTGCCATAGCAGGCGGCCAGGCCGGTTGCCGTAAAGGCGACTGCCATCGTGTGAACGAATCTTGCGTATTTCAGTTCCTTTTCCATTAAACGGATCAGTTCAATACGATCCAATTCCTTTCCCATGCTGTTTCCCTTCTGTATATCCCTGGCGTTCCATTTAGAACTGTTTACAGTGCACATTCCCGGAAGGCTCTAAATCCGCCTCCCGGATCCGATGATTCGTCCGATGATCCGTCCTATAATCCGTCCGATGGTCCGTTCTATGATCCGTTCCAGGCACGATAAAGCCCATGTTCACCGATAAATTCCGAGACAGCCCCCGGCACGAGGTACCTGATCGAGCGGCCTTCCCTGACGCGCTCGCGGATCTCCGTCGAAGAGATCTCGATATTCCGGACCGGCATCCTGCTGATCCTGGCGCCGAACTCCCTCTCCAGGTTTTCGATCGCCTGGTCGAGTTCCGCCGCAGAGACCTGATCCTCCCTGACTGCCACAAGAATATGGCACAGGGAAAGGAGTCTGCCCGGCTCTCTCCACTTATGCAGCATGCAAAGAGCATCCGCGCCAATGATGTAGTAGAAAGTATCCTCAGGATACAGCTGCTGCAGCTCTTCCAGCGTCTCAAAGGTATAGCTGTTGCCCGGTCTTCTGACCTCGATGTCCGACACCTCAAAATGCGGGTTGTCAGCGCACGCAGCCTTAGTCATCGCAAGACGTATCTCCGGGGAAGTGACCTTCTCTTCCTTGTGGTCTTTAAAATAAGAATGCCCTGTCGGGATCACCAGAACACGATCGAGACCAAACGCATCAAAGGCCGTCTCTCCCAGGATCAGGTGCCCGTTGTGGATCGGATCAAAAGTACCGCCTAGAAATCCTGTTTTCATGTTAATTCCTCATGCCGCAGCGCCGGCATTCATCTCGCACAGGAGAAATTCGCAGCTGCACGAAATGCAGCGTTTTTCCCGAATTGCGATCTGAGGTGCTTGCAGCTCAAATCAAGTGATGAAAAAATAACTGTCAGGGAAGCTCGATCTTTGGCTTTTTGCTGTCCGGACGATAGAGAATGAATTTTCTGCCGATCACCTTGACGTTCTCGGAATGTGTCCTGGCTGAGAGTTTGTCTGCGGCGACGACCGGCTCATCCGGAGAATTTTTCTGCACATTGATCTTGATCAGCTCATGTGTGTTGAAAGCCTCCTCGACGGACTGGACTGCCTCGGGAGAAACACCATTCTTGCCGATATGCGCGATCGGCTCAAGGCTGCTGGCCAGTCCGATCAGATATGCTCTTTGTTTGCTGTTTAACATTTTCAGATCCTCTTAATCATAGAATTCAAACGTATGTCCATACAGGCGGACGATATCGCCTTCCTGCACGCCCATCTCCCTGAGCTTTGCCGTGATCCCGTTATCTTCGATAAACTTCTGTAGGAAGGCAAGGCCCTTTTCTGTCTCGAGATTGGTATAGCCAAGCATCTTCTCGATCTTGGGACCTTCGACGAGGTATTCTTCTCTCTTTTCGTCGTAGGTGACCGTGAAGGAATCCTCTCCCGTGGCCAGATCTGTCTCCGGATCGAATTCGGATTCAAAGACCTTGACCTCTCTCGGCATGGACGCGAGCGTATCACTGATATGGTACAGCAGCTCCTTGATTCCGCTCCCGGTCGCCGCCGAGATCGGATAGACCTCATAGCCGAGCGGTTCGTATTTTTCCCGGATCCGTCTCACCGGATCTTCCTCCCCGCTGATATCCGCAGGGATCAGGTCCATCTTATTGGCGGCAATGATCTGCTTTTTGTTTCTGAGGTCGATATTGTAGCGCTCGAGTTCATGGTTGATGGCCTCGATATCTTCGATCGGATCTCTTCCCTCTGTTCCTGCAGCGTCCACAACGTGCACCAGGAGCTTCGTCCTCTCGATGTGTGCCAGGAACTGATGTCCGAGTCCTGCGCCGTCTGCAGCGCCCTCAATGAGTCCTGGAAGGTCCGCCATAACGAACCCCGGTGCGCCGTCCAGATCCACGACGCCCAGGATCGGCGAAAGTGTTGTGAAGTGATAGGCTGCCACCTTAGGCTTTGCATTGCTGACCATGGACAGAAGCGTCGACTTGCCGACACTGGGGAATCCCACCAGGCCGACGTCCGCGATCACCTTCAGCTCCAGCCGGACCTCCAGGGTCACGGCCGGCTGCCCGGGCTGGGCATATTTAGGCGCCTGCATCGTGCTCGTCGCATAATGCTGGTTCCCATTGCCGCCCTTTCCTCCCTTGAGGACTCTCACACACCGGTTATCTCCGGACATATCGCAGATCACTTTTCCGCTCTGCGCCTCCCGCACGACCGTGCCTGCCGGCACCTTGATGTAAAGATCCTGTCCGCGGCGTCCGGCCATCTTTTTCTTCTTGCCGTCCTCGCCGTGCTCTGCGGCGTATTTACCCTTGTGACGGAAATCCCCCAGCGTGTTCAGACCATCGTCCACGATGAAATAGACGCTGCCGCCGTCTCCGCCATCTCCGCCGTCCGGGCCGCCCGCGGGGACGAATTTCTCCCTGCGGAAGGAGACATGGCCGTCTCCGCCTTTGCCGCTCTGTATGAAAATAGTAGCTTTATCAATGAACATGCTGTAGTTCCCTCAGTAATTCCAATCTCTGTGTCATTATGCACAGCTCATTATTAACGCAAAGAAGCCCCGGACATAGTAATGCCCGGAGCTTTGTGTTCCATAGCTTAAGAAGTCTGTGCCTTAACAAACTCAGACTGTCTCTTCGACCGGATGTACAGAAGCCTTTGTCTTGTCTCTGCCCAGTCTCTCGAATCTTAAGATTCCATCTGTCAGTGCGTACAGTGTATCGTCACCGCCGATGCCTACATTAAGTCCGGGATGAATTTTTGTCCCGCGCTGTCTGTAGAGGATGTTGCCGGCCTTGACAAACTGTCCGTCTGCTCTCTTGGCACCAAGTCTCTTGGCATTGGAATCACGACCATTCTTGGTCGAGCCCATTCCTTTCTTATGTGCGAAGAATTGAAGGCTTAAGTTTAACATTGTTTACCTCCTTCTCAAATTCTGGTGATCTGATAGTCCAGATACTCTTTTCCGTACTGAAGGCGGATCCATTCCAGTCCGTGGATCATGCAATCCACAAGGAACTGCGCTTTTTCACAGGGATCTGCAAGGAAATTGCAGATAATATCACCCCCATCTTCACTGTAAGAGCAGTCGATCTGCTCATGCAGCAGATCTTCGAGGCAATTGATCGTGTTGATCACGATCGCCGAAACGCCCGCACAGACGATGTCCTCGCCCTCCGGCGCATATCCGGTATGTCCCTGACATGAAAAAGATCTGCATATGCCGTCCTTGGTCTGGAAGATCTGAACTCTGGTCATTGGTGTTCTGTGCCCACTGCCAGCCGATTATGCGTTGATCGCATCGACCTTAACACGTGTATAAGCCTGTCTGTGACCGTTCTTTTTGTGATAACCGGTCTTCGGCTTATAGTGGTAAACAATGACCTTCTTCGCCCTGCCCTGATCCATAACAGTTGCCTCAACAGTTGCACCTGCTACATCACCGGCAACCTTAAGAGTATCGCCGCCAACAGCCAGAACCTGATCAAAAGTGATCTTATCTCCTGCTGCTGCCTCGATCTTCTCGACGTCGATGACATCTCCGACGGAAACCTTGTACTGTTTTCCACCTGTTGCGATAATTGCGTACATGCTCGGTACCTCCTTCTTCAAAAACTCGCTGGTTACGGCGCTTCCGCAGCCTGTCTGCTCTTCCCGGAAGGATCCGTTCGGAGGCGACCATGCTGTTTCCGTCTTCCGTGCCTCTGTCTGCAGTACCTACAGCAGAGCACATATAGCCTCATCATGCGGCATACTAGGTTATTTAATCACTCTGACATCCGATTGTCAAGAGTTTCTTAACGAATCTGCGTGAGGGAAGCGAGTTCCCCGTTCTCGGCCTCGACCTCAGAGAACATGGAGAAAAGTTTTCTGGAATCCATTGCATAAAACTCCTCCACGGAGACTTCCTGCAATTTTCCACTCTCATCAAACAGCCTCAGTTTGGTCTTCTCCGTGACCCGATAAGTCGATGTAGCCAGATAATCATTCAGGCAGTAAGCCGGCTGTTTGGCTGTATCCTTCGGAATCGGATAGACATAATAAACGCCGTCCACCTCCCTCACATAGCCGTACGTATCGCTTGAGTTCGGTTTGGTAGCGACCTTGGACTTGACAAAGTATCCAGGCACCGGAGAATTCTCCTTCAGGAACTCTGTCAGATCAATGCCAAGGATCTCCTGCGACTGATCCACATGGATCGGCTTATATATGATATAGCTGTCAGAGAGAACGCCAATATACTGATTCAGCGCCTTCACGTCTCCGGAAGACAGCGTCGCGTATTTGGAGACTACAGCCGTGATGCTGCTGCCTCCCTCACTGTGTGCATACTCGATCAGATTAGCGTTGTATTTCCCGCTGGTATAGTCCTTGCTCTCAAACGGATTTCTGGCGAAGGAGAAACCATTGCGCCCCTTCATGCTGCTGATCACGTCTTCCTTTTCGTCAAACATGGTCAGATACTGGTCTCTTGCCGCCTCGACCCATTGAACGTCGGAAGGATACCAGACAGAAATGTGGTGGATCTCATTGAGATCCTTATTCACCATGGATCCCCGGTACTCGGAAGGGGTCAGGTCATATTCAGAGATCTTCTCGTTCGTGACAGCTATTGAGAAGAGAACGCCGCTGCGCTGATTTGTCTCCTCAAAACTCTGTTTTTCAAAGAAGTCTATGTAATACTCCTCGTATCCGCCCTCTGGCTCTTTTGACAGATCCGCGTTCTTATCCACGATCGCCCTCGCGTCGATCACGTATTTTCCTTCCCAGGACTCCGGGATCTGCATCTTGAAAATATCCGTCGTCAGAAGGCCGTCCTCAATCTGGACCTCCACAGGTGGAGCCATCTTAGCTTCGGACGATTCGCTCTCACCGGCAGCTTCCGCTGCGCTGTCAGCCCCGTCCGCCATCAGTTTTTCAAGTTCTTCCAGTTCTCTGTTCACGGCCTGCGTGACTTTGTTGTTCAGGCCGAACAGATCAAAGACCGGCACCTTGTTGTTCCAACTGTAAAGGCCGGCGCTCTTTTCTCCGCCCTTTGTGAGCTTCACCCAGCCGATGCCATCGAGTCTGGTTCCGCAGGCGGATCGGATGACATCCTCTCCGTTCTTGTTTTTCAAAATGACCTGCTCATGATCCTGGCTGTGCGCATCGAAGAAAACATCAATACCTGCGGTTTTCGCAATAATCTCCTCGCCGGTATACGGAGAGAGTTCCTGCTCTCCGCCCAGGTGGACCACCGCGACAACATAATCGGCCCCTTCAGAGCGCGCTTTATCGACAGCCGACTGCACAGCGCTGATCAGATCCTCACCGCCGTTTCCAAGGCAGAAATCGTAATCATTCCCGCCATTTTCATCTGTAAAGCCGGAAGATGCCTCTTCCGCCCCCGGTATCGTAACGCCGACGAAGGCAACCTTGAACGCGTCAGATTCGCGAATCAGATACGGAGCAAAAACCGGCTCTCCCTTATAATTGAAATTGCAGCTGATATAAGGGAAATCCGCCTCTTTTGCCAGTTCGAGGAGCCTGCCTACACCGTAATGAAACTCCTGTTCACCCGGAACCGCGATATCATAACCGACTTCATTCATCAGCTCAATGATCGATCCGCCCTTTGTCATGGAGCCGATCGCCGCTCCGTCTATAGCATCCCCGCCATCGACCAGAATAACATTGCTGCCCTTTGCTTCCAGTACTTCCCGCACCCGGAAGAGTCCGTCATAGCCAAATCCCTGGTCTACTCCGCAGAGAACATCGCTGGTGTACAGGATCATAAGATCTTCAGCGTTCCCGCTGTTTTCTTCCGCTGCACGCACTGAGACCCGCCCGCCAAGGCAGACACTCAGCATAACTGCTGCCGCAGTAAGTACAAATCCCGTTACCCTTGATCTGCGCCTCATATTTCCTCCCGAAAAAACAGTCTGTTCCATGCCGGATACAAGGAACAAAAAAAGCATAAAATAAATAAAAACAGATTATTCCGGCTTCTGCTCTCTGCGGACGAGTTCCTCAGTAATATCATCCCAGGAAAGGCCCTTTTCCGCCATCAGTACCATCATATGATACAGGTAATCGGAGATCTCATAGACGGTCTCCACAGGATCCGGGTTCTTGGCCGCGATCACGATCTCGGTATTTTCCTCACCGAGCTTTTTAAGGATCTTATCAAGTCCCTTGCTGAACAGGTAATTGGTATAGGAACCTTCCTTGGGGTGCTCGCGCCTGTCCACGATCGTCTCGTAGACGTTCTCCAGCACCTTCTGGGGATCATTCTTCTTACTGTCCTCCAGGGAGAGAACAGAATTGAAGAAGCATGAATGCGATCCCGTATGGCAGGCCGCTCCCACCTGATCTACCCTGGCAAGGAGCGTATCCATGTCGCAGTCCCCTGTCAGGGAGCGAACGTACTGGTAATGCCCGCTGGTCTCGCCCTTGATCCAGAGCTGGCGCCTGCTGCGGGAATAATAGGTCATCCGTCCGGTCTCGACCGTCTGCTGGTAAGCCGTCTCATTCATATAGGCGACCATCAGGACCTGGTCGGTCGATGCCTCCTGTACGACGACCGGCAGCAGCCCGTCGCTGTTTTTCTTAAAGTCTTCCCAGCCGAAAGCGGCACTTCTGGCACTGACAGCGATGCCGTTCTCGGTGCAGAGGCGCTTGAGGTCTGTCAGGGAACCTGCGTTGTCATTGACCGCATTTCCGGTCAGCCCGGATACATTCTCCAGGGAGAAGAACTCAAGGATCTTATCCAGGGACACTTCCGGCAGCGATAAAATGCTGGGCACCTCTTTGATCTTCAGCGCATTGCGGATCTCCGTCTCATCGATGAGGATCATCTCCTGCACATAGTCGAGGATCAGCTGCTTGTTCTCCGCGATGGCATCCGCCGCCCGATAGCAGGCCGCGATCCTGGCCTTTCCGAATCTCCCGGCCGCTTCCTTGACAAGCGCGATATTATCCGCTCTCGAAAAATTGACAGCCGCCTTGGAGCAGCCTGCATACAGCAGCTTTTTGATATCTTCCATCCTTCGGATGTGTCCCGCTCCGATCACCGGAATACTGACCCTGCTGCAGATCTCCCGGATGATACTGATCGCATCCTCATGCTCGTCATCGTCGATGGACTGATCAAAGATCAGCAGCTCATCCGCATCTCCGTTATCGTACTGCATCGCCAGATAAACGGGATCATCCGAAATCACCGTCGAGTCCGTCAGGCTCCTGGTAGCATTCCCGTTCTTCAGATAAATGCAGGGAATAAATTTCTTGTTGTCCTTGCTCATTTCGTTCCTTCCTGTATATTACAGCACCCCTTTGGTGCTCAGTACTCCCTCGATCCGCTCATCCATTCCTGCTGCCATATCCAGCGACTTCGCAAAGGCCTTGAACATTGCCTCGATGATATGATGCGAGTTGCTGCCGCTTAAGATCCTGAAATGGAGATTCATTCCGGCAGCATAGGATACGGAGTAGAAAAACTCTCTGACAAGCTGTGTGTCAAGTCCTCCCACCATCGGCGCCGTGATCTTCTCTTCCCCGTCAAAGACAAAATACGGGCGGTCGCACAGATCGATCGCGCACAGAACCAGCGCCTCGTCCATAGGCAGGATAAAATAACCGTATCTGCGGATCCCTTTTTTATCTCCGAGCGCCTTGCGGATCGCCTCGCCGAGGACGATCGCCGTATCTTCCGCGCTGTGGTGCCCGTCCACCTCCAGATCGCCCTTTACCGACAGCTTCAGGTCAAAAAGGCCGTGTCTTGTAAAGGCGTCCATCATATGATCCAGGAAGCCGATCCCTGTGCGGATATCCGCTTTGCCGCTACCGTCAAGATTCAGTGCGAGGCGGATGTCGGTTTCTTTGGTTTGTCTCTGGATCTCAGCCGTTCTGCTCATCTTGTCTGTTCCTTTCTCCTCTTACCGCTTCTTAAGCTGCGGAGCGGAAGGAAATTCTGAAATATATACAAACGCAATGTTTATTATGAAATGCAAATACAATGCTTAGTATGATACATGCATCACTCGAAGCGCACCCGGATCGAGTTGGCATGTGCCGTCAGCCCTTCATTCTCGGCAAAGAGCTCGATCTCCTCGTGGACCTTTTCCAGAGCCTCTCTGGAATAGGAAATGATACTGGTCCTCTTGATGAACTGATCCACGCCGAGAGGGGAGAAAAATCTCGCCGTCCCGTTCGTCGGCAGGATGTGGTTCGGTCCCGCAAAGTAATCACCCAGCGGCTCTGAGCTGTGGCTGCCCAGGAAGATCGCTCCGGCGTTTTTGATCCGCGTCATCAGTTCAAACGGCTCTGCCGTCATGATCTCCACATGCTCGCTGGCGATCGCATTCGCCGCGTCGATCAGCCTGTCCATGTCCTCACTGACGAAAATATATCCGTAATTATCCAGCGACTGGTTTATGATCTCAGCCCTGCTCAGTGTCTTGAAGAATTCATCGATCTCTTTGGATACCGCTTCCGCAAGAGTGCGGCTGTTCGTGAGCAGGATCGCACTGGCAAGCGGATCGTGTTCCGCCTGGGAGAGGAGGTCTGCTGCCACATAGCGGGGATCCGCCGTATCGTCAGCAATCACAAGGATCTCACTGGGCCCAGCCACAGAGTCGATGCCCGCGATGCCAAAGCATGCTTTTTTGGCAAGAGCGACATAAATGTTGCCGGGGCCGGTGATCTTATCCGCTTGCGGGATCGTCTGGGTTCCATAAGCCATCGCAGCGATCGCCTGGGCACCGCCGACCTTATAGATCTCATCCGCACCCGCGATATCCGCCGCGACCAGGGAACCTGCTGCCGCCTTTCCGTCCTGCCCGGGCGGTGTGCACATGATGATCTTCTT
>JAFTFD010000119.1 GCA_017449745.1 Lachnospiraceae bacterium | reverse complement strand
TTCCTGCACTTACTTGTTTTGGTATACAAAGCCATTAAGATTCGCAAAGCAATTTAGCTATTTACTCAATTGAATCGCCCATTAATTAAGCTGTTTTTTCAGTGTCCCAGCATTACTGGGCTAGTTACTCAATTAAATCCCACATTAATTCAGAAAACAAAGGCACTGACAACTGGACTAAGTCCAGCATTAATTCCCGCATTAATCCGCAAGTCATGCGATGAATCAACGAGTTCCTCCCTCTTAACAAGCTGGTTTTTCAAAAAGTTAAAAAGCTATATAGTCCAACAGATCAGTAAATCAAAAAGTTATATAGTTCAACAGATCAATAAATCAAAAGACAGCAGAAAGATAATGGTCTCCAAAATGAATAAACCGGGAATTAATCAAGCACAAGATAATATAAAAGGCCAGGCAGGGCCGCTGAATGAAGCGATCGAGAATAAGAAGCTGAACAAGTCTCCGCAGTATCTGCGTACCGACAGGGCTATCGTGGAATCCTTCTGTAAGCTGCTCGAGAAGAAGCCATATGAAGATATCACAGTGCAGCATATACTGGATGCTGTGCCGATCAGCCGCGCGGCGTTTTACCAGCATTTTCAGGATAAAGAAGCCATCGCAGAGCAGATGCTGGACGAGTATATAGAACTCCAGCGCAAGGTAAAGAAAAAGTTGGGAAGCCTTCCGCAGAATGCTTATGCGGCCGAAGTTCAGGCAATGTCAGAAGAATACAGGCCTATGATCAGGGCACTGATGCAGATCCACACGGACAGAGTGGATCTCGTGAAAGCCATCGAGCGCGAGCTTTACAGGAATTACAAGAGAGTGATCCGCACGGCAGAAGATGAATTGAGTGCACAGATCTATGCCGCAGCGATGGCAGCCTTCCAGAAGACGATGCTGTATCTGCCGGAGGAGCAGGTCTCAGACCAGGGAAATCCTGAGTTGTTCAATAAGGTGATGATCAATGCATTTCTGAAGATCATGAAGTGGGAGAATGATTCCATATTGAAAAAAATGCTGATGGAAAAAACAAGCGGCCGCATCTCATAAGGTGCAGCCGCCTGAAATTCAGAAGCATTAGTTATTCGTAATCCTCAATTCTCCACTCATCGAGCCAGTCGATATAGCAGCGCTCGCCGTCGAATCGAAGAGGCAGCCATACATAATCCGCGATGGAGGTATTGTCGACATTGTCCGCTTCGCCGGATTCCTCTCTTTGTTTCTGCAGGGCTTCCATCTGCTCAGGCGTGAGGGAACCGCTGAAGATAGCCTCGAACATGGCGGCATACTCCTCGTATTTCATGTCCATCTTATCGGGACACCATCTGTCTGCACAGGCAATGTAGAGATCCTTCTTCCCAGGAACCTTGAAAACAGAGGAGATCTGGGAGTGGAAGGAGGTATGGGAATCGTCGCCGACGTGCGGGTCGCCCTGCACTGTGTAGGGACCGTGCCAGGTGTCCGCGATCGCTACTTCGGAAGGATTCGGAAGGTATCCGGTGGTTCCGGAAGTGATCAGGTAATGCTTGTGATTACGGACAAAATGGGCTGTCGCCTCTCTTACATACGGAGGATAAGGGTGCGGGAAGTGCGTGCTGTAATAGCCTGTCACATCCGTATAGTCATCGGTCAGGTCCGCGCAGATCGTCTCGGAGTGAACGCGCTCGAAATAATAGTAAGCCTTGCCGTCAGGAGCCACTGCAAGGTCAAAGTCGCCGGCTGACATGTTGAGCGGACGGAGTCCTTCCCTGACAATTGTGTAAGGACCAAGGAAATCGTTAGCGGTCAGGATCGTCTCAGACTGTGTGCCGTCTTTGTTCATGATCTTGAGCCAGCAGACGTATTTTTTCGTCGAGGCGTTGTAAATGATGTGAGGGCGGTCCATGCAGGCCGTCGGGTGAAGGGAAGAATTCTCATCATCCGGGCGGGGCGGGATGATCAGCCCTTTGTCCTCCCAGTTGTAAAGGTCTTTGGAAGCATAGGCGCGCACGCCCCAGTGCCAGATGCCGTTTTTGCCATCTGTTTTTTCCTTATTTTCCCCGTAAAAATAGTAAGTGCCATCAATGTAGATGACAGACCCGCCGTGAGCCTGGATCCGCTTTCCTTCTGTATCGAGCCATACCTGGCCGGGATGAAAACTGTTGTACATTTCGTCCTCCTGCAAAAATTTGAATGATGTAATTGCTCTGTTGCTGTCAGGAATGCAAGGCCTTAATGAACAGAAATTCTTCGTGCTCCAGAACCGTTCCTCGATTAATTATCTTTCCGTTGATCGCCTTCCTGTTAACTTTACCATTATAAAGTTGATATGAAAAGCGAAATCAAAACCAATTCGCCGGCAAAAAGATACAGTATCTTCTAAACTGAGAATAGCTTATAATCTAAGATATTACGAAATAGAAATCAAGGTAGAAAAATGCAGCAATCAAAACAGGTACAATGGAGTTCCGTAGTATGCGTATTTCTTGCTTCCGTGTGCTTCAGCACGGGCGGGCTTTTTATCAAACTGGTCCCCTGGTCGCCGCTTGCGATCAATGGGGCGAGGAACCTGATCGGCGCGGCCGTGATCGGGATCTATCTGCTGATCACGCGTCATAAGATCGTTTTCAGCAGGCAGGTCTTTATAGGGGCGCTGTCCATGATCGGCGTCACGACACTCTTTACGATCGCCAACAAAATGACAACGGCAGCAAATGCGATCGTCCTGCAGTTTACAGCGCCGGTCTTTGTGATCCTTCTGATGGCGCTGATCTATGGAGTGAAGCCAAAGAAGCTGGATATCGCGGCGTGCGCGGCCGTTATGCTGGGCGTCATCCTGTTTTTCATCGACGGGATCCAGGCGGGGAACCTGACAGGCAATTTCATAGCGCTTGTCTCGGGCGTCTGTTATGCCGGTGTCTTTATGATGAATACCGGGGAGAGGGCGGATGCCATTTCCTCCTCATTTCTGGGACAGCTGATCGCGGGGATCCTGTTTACGCCTCTGTGTTTCAGGGAGACGGATTTCAGCATGCCGACGATTCTGGCGATCCTGGCGCTTGGCGTGATCCAGGTCGGCGGTGCGTACATCCTGTTTTCTGCAGGCATTAAAAATACTCCGCCTGTAACAGCGAGCCTGATCACAGGAATGGAACCGATCATGAATCCGCTCTGGGTGGCGATCTTTTATAAAGAGACGATCACCGGCCTGGCTGTTGCAGGTTCTGTCATCGTTGTGGGCTCGATCCTGCTCTACAACGTGATCATGGCGAAAACAGACGGATAACGGAGACATCAGACACAGGTTGGGAACATAGACTTAGTGCGTGGCACCAGATGGAGATAAATAGCATAGATTCCAAATATAGAAATTAAAGACACAGGTACATAAAAAGGAGGGAAGTATGGTCGAGTTCAGAAAAATCGAAAACCCTAATGGCGGGCCGACCCTCGGCGTCACCAGCGCTGGCGTGATCGAGAAGGACGGTTATTTTTTCAAAGATATGGAGAAGACCGGAGAGCTGCTGCCGTATGAGGACTGGCGGCTCTCACCCGAGGAGAGAGCAAAAGACCTGGCCTCCCGGCTCACTGTCGAGGAAATGGCGGGCCTTATGATGTACAGCGCGCACCAGTCGATCCCTTCCCTTCACCCGGGCATGATGGGCGGCACCTACGGAGGAAAAGTATTCGCTGAGAGCGGCGCCAAGCCCTGGGATCTTACGGACCAGCAGGAAAAATTCCTGACGGAAGACCATGTGCGCTATGTCCTGGCGAGAGCTGTCCAGAACGGCGAGATCGCGGCAAAGTGGAACAACGAGGTGCAGGCGCTCTGTGAAAAAATGCCGCACTGCATACCTGTCAACACCAGCACGGATCCCCGGCACGGCGCGGGAAAATCCTTTGCGGAATTTAAGACGGAAGCGGCCGACACCAGCAAATGGCCTACAGGACTTGGCATGGCCGCAACATTTTCTCCGGAGCTCGTTAAGAAGTTTTCCAGGATCGCAGCGCAGGAGTACAGGGCACTCGGCATCACAACGGAGTTGGGACCGCAGATAGACCTCGGCACAGAGCCCAGATGGATGCGCGTTGCGGATACCTACGGCGCATGCAGCGACCTTGTGACGGACTACGCAAAGGCTTACTGCGAGGGACTGCAGACCGACCCTGATGCCCGGAACGAGACCGGCTGGGGCAGCAGGAGCGTGGCGGCGATGGTCAAACACTGGCCGGGCGGCGGTCCCTGCGAATCAGGGCGCGACGCACACTATGCATACGGAAAGTTCGCTGTTTATCCGGGCAATAATCTCAAGGAGCATTTAAAGCCCTTCCTGGATGGCGCGTTCAAGCTGGATGGCGGAACGGGCAAGGCCTCCGCTGTCATGCCGTATTACACGGTCAGCTACGGCGTCGATCCCTCCGGCAAAAATGCGGGCAACAGCTACAGCTACTATATCATTCATGACCTTCTCAGGGAGAAGTACGGCTTCGACGGCGTGATCTGCACAGACTGGAGCATCACGGGAGACCCTGATCCGGAGATGGATTCCTTCGGATCCAGATGTTTTGGAACAGAAGAACTGACGGAGGCGCAGAGGCACTACAGGATCCTGGAGAACGGCGTCGACCAGTTCGGAGGAAACAACGATATCGTTCCCATCCTTGAGGCTTACAGGATCGGCTGCGAGGAGCATGGAGAGGAATACATGCACAAGCGCTTCGAGCAGAGCGCGGAGAGACTCCTGCTCAACAGCTTCCGCTGCGGGCTTTTTGAGAATCCTTATCTGGATCCGGCGGAGAGCAAACAGATCCTTGGATGCAAGGAGTTTGTAGATGCAGGCTTTGACGCACAGCTCAAGAGTCTCGTCATGGTCAAAAATAACGGAGCGCTGCCTGTACAGGGACGCAAAAAAGTCTATATACCCGGCAGGCACATCGATGCGCATAAGGGCTTTATCCGCCTGATGATGGACGCAGTCGATCTGCCCGGCGCAGATCCCGAAAAAGTCGCTCCTTTCTATGATGTCGTCAGCACGCCTGAGGAGGCGGACTTTGCGATCTGCTTTATCGAGAGCCCGATCAGCGACGGATATACGAAAGAGACGGGATACCGCCCCGTCATGCTGCAGTACAGGCCGTATACGGCGACGGCTGCCAGGGCGGAGAGCATTGGACAGGGAGATTTCCGCGAGAAAGAAAATCCCAACCGCTCCTATCTTGGCAAGTCCAATAAAGCGGCAAATGAGAGCGACCTTGATCTTGTCATCGAGACGAAAAAGAAAATGGCAGACAAGCCCGTGATCGTCGTCGTACACATGATCAATCCCTGTATGGTGGCGGAGTATGAGCCCTATGCGGATGCGATCCTGGTGGACTTTGGCGTAGAGACAAGAGCTGCGCTGACGATCATCAGCGGAGGCGCTGAGCCCTCTGGTCTCCTTCCGGTGAGTATCCCGGCGAACATGGATACTGTGGAGCGCCACTGCGAGGACCTGCCGCTGGATTACGAGGCGTACAAAGATACAGCAGGAAATGCTTATGGCTTCGGTTATGGCCTTAACTGGAGCGGCGTGATCTGCGATGAGCGCACGCGGAAATATGTAAAATAATGGATGACAGCGTCGATCGTTAAGTGATCGACGGCAGACCCGAACAGGTATTTTAAATGTCAGGAGGAACAGTATGATCAGAATTCCGGACACAGATCTTGTACTTTCAGATGTCGGACTGGGGACTGCAAAAGCAGGACTGACTTATCGCGAAGCGGATGAGATCATCGCGCGTTTTATGGATCTTGGAGGGAACCTTATCGATACGGCGAGAGTCTATTCAGACTGGGTGCCGGGAGAGATCGGCAGATCGGAGAGAGTGATCGGCGATGCGCTTTCGAGGCTCGGGACCAGGAATAAAGCCGTTCTGATGACAAAAGGCGGCCACCCTGATATCACGCACGGATTTGATATGACGAAGAGCCGTGTGAGTGCTGGTGACATGCGCGTTGACCTCGAGCTGTCGCTTAAGGCACTGCGTACAGAAACGATCGATATTTATCTCTATCACAGGGATAACCCGGAGATCTCTGTTCCGGAGCTGATCGAGATCATGGAAGATTTCCGCAGGGAAGGAAAGATCCGCTACTATGCCTGCTCCAACTGGAGCGCAGCGCGCATGATGGAAGCGGATCGTTACTGCGAAGAGAAAGGATATCGCGGCTTTATCGTGGACCAGAGCCTTCAGAACGCAGGCGTGCGTGGAATGAACCCTCCGATGGATCCCACGCTGACGGTCGCCAAGGGAGATATTTTTGAGTATCACAGGGAGAATCCCCACAACATGCTGATGCCGTTCTCCTCGGTGGCAGAGGGATATTTCCACAGGTGGATCCTGAAAGGCGAAGGGGGCGGTGTCTATGACACCGAAGAAAACAGAAAACTCGCGGAGAGGATCCGCGAGCTCTGCGAGCAGTACAGCGCGAGTATTACGCAGGTGCTGCTGTCGTATTTTAAGACGCTTCCCATGCAGGTCCTGCCGCTGTTCGGTCCGAAGGACATGAGCCAGATCGATGACATGATGATGACGGTAGATATCCCCGCGGAGGCATTTGAAGTATAAATACAGCTAAAAATGACCGGAGCCTGATTTGTTCAGCTCCGGTCATTTTTTGTAGTATAAGCTTAGCTCCAGTCACTCTCCCAGGGGTTGATCGTGACGGGCTGTTTGTCCAGCATGGCGAGCTGTTCAGCGCTTAAGTGCTTTTTATTGATGATCGCCTCATAAACGAACTCGCGGAAATATTTTTCGCTGCAGACAAAATAGCCCTTTTTGCCGACGTCTTCGCCCCAGCTGTTCTCGATCTTCCAGCGGTTCGGAGTGCCGTCCTGGTCAAAATTGACACCGACAAGGATCATCGCATGAGTCGCAAAGCTGTCGTGGCTCATGAGGCGGTCCTTTTTTGTCATGGACAGGTCAACGCCTCCGAGGATCCCCTCATAGTTTAAGCTGTCGGGATCCCAGACGCCTTTTGCCCTGTCGCCGAAGGCGCCGGAGTCACAGCCGAACCAGACGGCTTCGCCGTCTTTGAGCTGGGCGATACACAGGTCCTCCAGTTCCTGCTGGGTCAGGTTCAGGTTGACGATGTTGCTCTCCGCCATGGAGCCGATGTAGTGGAACTGATAGTAGTGGTCCATCGGCAGGGCATCTGTCGGGTGATTGGTGATCGTAATGTACTGGCCAAGATCAAGACCAATGTATTTCTCATAGAACTGTTTCGGGGTGATGCCATATTCCTCATGGAATTTGCCATCTTTGTCGCGCCAGCTGAAATCAAAGGACTCGACGGGCAGGCCGAAGGCGATGGACTCCACGCGGTACAGCTCGGCGAGCATTTCCTCACGCCTTTCCTGAGGGTCGATTCCTTCCAGCACGAGCCTGCGCAGCTCCAGCGCATCCTTGCGAACGAGCGTCATGAACATCTTGCGGAAAGTCTCGGTGTGGCAGGACTGGTAGGAGTCCGGCATGACGGACTCAGGGACCACGCCGTATTTTTTCACAAGGTCGACAGCCATATCCCAGTAGCCGCCGTCTCCGAAGCCTTCGAGGACGTATTCCATCATCCGGTCATTCATGGGGCGGTCTGCGTATTCGATCGCCATCTCCAGGACGTTGTTTGCTTTTTCCAGCTTGTCGTAGAAGGCGAGATAGTTGCCGGAGAGAGTGAATTTCTCCATGCCAAGGTTCTTCGCAGCCTCCTCGCGCAGGATATTCATCATGGCGAACATCCAGCACCGGCCGCTTCGCTGCTGGGCTGTGATGCCGTGCGTCGTGACTTCGACACTGAATTCTCCGGAGAGCTTTGCGGCATTCATAGGGACGAAGGCCAGATCCTTCATTTCCGTCTTTGCCATCGCAGCGCCCAGAGTATAGACAGCCGCGTCCTCCGCGCATTTCTCGTGAAATTTGCCAATCATTTCGGTGGTGATCATTTCGTTCCCCTTTTCGTTATATGATATTGAGATCAAAAGGTTAAATGATGCCGGATTGCTTCGCTGCATAGCAGCTCCCGCAATCCTGCCCGATCATTCGCAATCCGCTAATTTGCCTGTAAATCCGGCAAATTGCTCCTTGCTCATGTCGGGCGGTCAAAAGATAGAAAAGCCTGATCGTACAAGCACGGCATACTTTTCTGCCTTTTGACCTTAGCATCATTATATTTTCCCCTTCAACGGGTGCAGATGATGCACATACAGTAGATAGT